>CAZXVN010000641.1:0-3064 GCA_964643945.1 uncultured Lentisphaeraceae bacterium
AGTTCCTCCTGCGCCTGCTGCGCCGGAAGCCCTGACAGCGCGTCGATGATCTGCAATGTTTGCAACACCCGGATCTTGAGATCGCAGAGCTCAATATCACGGTAAATGATGTACTGTCCGTCCTGCTCAAGGCTGCGTTTCTGCTCCGTGATTTCGCAGGCCTCGGGATACTTGTAGAAGGGCTCCTGATTGCTGAGTTGGGCGAAGGCCGAGGTTCCCATCAGCACCGCGAGGCCGCCGGTTAAGAACAGTTTCCATGCGTGGCTCACAGAGAGCATGTGGCAGATGCAACGAGGCGTGAGGCGCTTGCTTGCATAAGCCTTCATGAGTTTCCCTTCTACGTTGTCGTTACGCCCTAGCGCGTTCGAGGTTTAGCGCCAACAGGCGTTCGAGAATGGCATCGTCGGTGAGGTCGGCGGGCCAGCCGTAGGCGGCTGCCACGGCGGCGTCGAGCTTGCGGTGGGCGAGGTCGAGCCAAGTGGGACGGGCATTGTAGAGTTTGGTCAGGGTGCGTTCCTTGAGGTGCGCGGCGCATTCGGCATCGCGCGGCACAAGGCGCGGGTAAAGCACGGTGCCGACTTTGAAACCGCGCCGGTCTTCGATGGTCGCCTGATCGATGTAACGATTCCAGGGACCACCGACCGTGCCGGTAAACGTCAAGGTCTCGACGCGTGTCCACTCGGGCGGGTTCAGCCAGTTCTCGCGCAGGTCGTTCAGTTCCTTAGCGGCGGCGGCGATTGACTGTGACTGCTCCTCTGTTGGCGCTGGAAAGGGAAAGGTCTCGAAGCAGGTGGTCGGGGTGTAGCGTGGCCGTGTCTCCAGGCGCGTGCCCATTCGGAGCGACCAAACCTCGTGCAGCCGTGAGTGGAGCAAGCCGAAGAATAAGTCATCAGCATGGGCAAAGACAATTACCACGTTTGCCGGAACACACACGGAATCCAGCCACACAAACAACCTGTGCTTGGCCACCATACAGGTTGCGAGATAACGGTTCTTGTCGCTGAAGGCGGTTCGCATGGCCGGACGACTTTCCGCGTATATCCACCACAGATCCCGGTAACCCTGTCGGTTGTTGGAAGTCCGAATGGGTTTGATATTCTGTTCCAAATAACTGTACGGTTCCGCATACAGCGTCACTTGATTCAGCGAAAGTCCCGTCGCGTCAATAGTCCATTGCTCACGGCTTCGCTGGTTCAGATCAGCTCCGTTCAAATAGGGCCGCAAAAGATCGCTATTCGGGCGTCCATGCGGGTTCGGGCTGTAAAGCCAGTTCTGCGCTCGTTCGCTGGAAATGTCGAACGGTCCCGCAGGCGTAACACCCATAAAAGCGATGCCCGCATTCTGCACGAGTGAGGGTGTTTCAGAAAGATCCGCACTTGCGGCAGTCAAGTTGGCATTGATGCAAGCAACAGGAGAGCTGTCGAGAAAATGCGTCTCCTCTGAACCGTCGTCGAACCCCGCCATACTGACATGGACGTTGGCACCGTTGAGAACCCAAGGGCGGTCGCTTTCCGCCCAGAAGATGCCGCCGCTGTCTTTGATCCGTTTCAGGACTTCGCGGTTGGCTCCGCCGCGTATGCCTTGCGTGGCCAGAAGCCCGGCGCGTTTGCACTTGCCGGCGGCGATGTGCGCGCGGGCCTTCTCGAACCAGTAGCAACAGAGGTCGGCCTCGGCGGGGACACGGTCTTTCCAGAGCGCGAGCATCCGGTCGACGTACGCGTCCCCGAGTTCCCTGCGCAGCATCTTCCCGCCGAGGAACGGCGGGTTGCCGACGATGAAATCCACGGCGGGCCATTCGGGTTCGCCTGTCTCGCTGACGATGGAGTCCATGAGGCGGATGTTTTCGGTGAGTGGTCGCAGCACAGGGTCGGCGGGAAACCCGAAGCCGTTCGCGCGGATCCACTGCAGCCAGCCGATCCAGACGGTCATCTGCGCGAGGTCATGGGCGTAGGCGTTGATCTCGATGCCGTAAAGCTGCCACGGACCGACGCCGGGCAGGAAGGCGTTAAGGCCGTTCTCGCTGGGGAAGATGACGGCGGCCTCTTTCTCCAGGTCCTTGAGCCGGATCAGGGCGACGTAAAGGAAGTTGCCGGAGCCGCAGGCGGGGTCGAGAACCTTGACGCTCCGGAGCCGGTCAAGGAACTGATGCAGGATGCTCTCGGACTCCATGCGGGCCTTGCGCAGGGCGGCGAGGCTCAGCGGACCCGCAGGGGCGGCGGATGCGGCGGGCGTCTTGCGCCCCGTGGCAAGAAGGGTCTCGACCGTCGTCTTGGTCTCGGCCCACTCGCGGCGCAGCGGGGACATGACCACGGCATCGACCACGAGTTCGATATCCTCACGGCTGGTGAAGTGCGCCCCGAGCTGTGCCCGCTTGGCCGGGTCGAGGCCGCGTTCGAAGAGGGTGCCGAAGATGGAGGGATCAACGGCGCTCCAGTCGAGGCCGGCGGCGGCGGCGATACGCGTCATGTCACCTGAGGTGAGTTCAAGGACGGTACGGTCATCGAACAGGTTGCCGTTGAAATGGCGGATGGGCTCAGCGCCGAAGTCGCCGCCCGCCGCCATGGTGTCGAAAAGCTGGCCCAATATTTTGCAGAAGCGGGCGGGTTCGCCCTTGGATTGGGCCACGATGCGGGTGAACACCATGTCGGGCAGCAGGCCGGTGTCCTCGGCGAACAGGCAGAAGACAATCCGGTCGAGGAAGTGGGCCACGGCGGCGGGGTCGAGGCCCCGCCCGCGCAGGGCGGCGGCGATCTCGGCGAAGTGCCGGGCAGCTTCCTGCGTGACGGCGGTGCTGGTGCGGCCGGGGCGGAGCGCTTCCGGGTTGTGGAAGACGGCCCGCATGATCTCGATGTTGCGGGCTTCGCCGAGGCGCTCAAGCGGGATCTCGTGCGTGGCGGAAACGGTGCCTGTGAAGTTGGTATGGATGACGATGCGGTCGAGGTCGCAGACGACCAGTAGCGGCGGGGTTTCCAAGGCGTCGCGGTAGCGCAGAAGCTGGTCATAGGCGGCGTTGAGATCCTTGTGCTTGCCTTTGTACTCCCAGCCGGAGAAGCCGCGCTTCCAC
>CAZXVN010000642.1:0-1878 GCA_964643945.1 uncultured Lentisphaeraceae bacterium
CCTGCACGCCCACGATCTGACTCGTCGGGGTCACGAGCGGAGGATAGCCCATGTCTTTCCGCGTGCGCGGCAGCTCTTTCAAAACTTCGGCCAGGCGACCCAATGCGCCCTGCTGCTGAAGTTGCGAACGCAGGTTGGAGATCATGCCGCCGGGGATGTGGTGCTCCAGCACGTCCGCATCCACCGACTCTCCGAGTCCGGCGGAAGGCTCGCGTATTTTCTTGAGTGCTTTAAAGTGGGCGTTGGCCTTGGCGACCATCGCGTGATCGAGGCCCGTATCATACCCTTCGCCCTCAAGGATCGCCACCAGCGTTTCGGTCGGCGGCTGAGAGGAGAAGCCCGACATGGTCGAGACCGCCGTATCAATCGCCCCTGCGCCAGCCTTGACCGCCGAGAGGTACATGGCCACAGCCATGCCGCTGGTCATGTGTGAATGCACCTGCACCGGCACGTTGACCGCATGGACGAGCGCGGAAATCAGCGCCGTCGCCGCCGCCGGGGTCAGAATGCCCGCCATGTCCTTGATACACAACGAATCGACCCCCATCGCTTCTTGTTCTCTGGCGATGGCGACGAAGTTCTCAACCGTATGCACGGGGCTGTACGTGTAGCAGATCGTGCCCTGCGCGTGGCCGCCGTATTTCTTGACCGCCTGAATGGCCTTTTCGAGATTGCGCGTGTCGTTCAGCGCATCGAAAATACGGAAGATGTCCATGCCGTTTTCGCAGGCGAGCGCGATAAAACGCTCCAGCACGTCATCCGGATAGTTCTTGTAGCCCAAAATGTTCTGGCCGCGCAGCAACATCTGCAAGGGGGTTCTCTTACAGACCGACTTGATCTGGCGCAGACGCTCCCACGGGTTCTCACGCAGGAAACGCAGGCACACGTCGAACGTCGCCCCGCCCCAGCATTCCAATGAATAGTAGCCCGCACGATCCACCTCGTCGGCGATCATGAGGATGTCGTCCGTGCGCAGGCGCGTGGCCCACAGGGACTGGTGCGCGTCGCGCAACGTGGTGTCCGTGATGCGGATGCGCGGTTTCGCGGAAACCGCGAGAGGTGCCGTCTTCTGGATCTCAACCGTTTTTTTCATAAATCATCGTCTCCTTGGACAGGAAAAACAGATATGCATTGTGACATTTTTAGCAAAATTGTCACATATATTTTTTCACTTTTGCTTTCCCGCCCCTCCCCGTTGACACGTTCACCGGCTCACGTTCCTGTAATTCCGGTTTGATCTGCTCGATTCTCAGGTGGATTGACCCACGCGGGTGCCCGCTATTCTGTTGACCTCAACAGGAACGAGGCTTAAAATGCGCCGTACAAGTCTGAAAGATTAGTCCTCTCACGGCGTGCTCTGAAGTCGAGGGCCGCCTGAGTGAAAGCGAGAACGGCATGAGCGAGCAACTTCAGCATCTGATTGAAAAAATCCGCACAGAGGGCGTTGCGAAAGCCGATGAGGAAGCCCGAGCCATTCTCGTTAAAGCCCGCGAAAACGCGGCCCGCATCGAGCGCGAGGCCATGGAAAAGGCCGAAGCCTTGATGATCCATGCGGAGGCTGTCTCCAAGGCCCATGCGGAACGCGACCGCAAGACGCTTGAGCAGGCCGCCCGCGACATGGTGCTGACCGTGTCCCAGGCTGTGGAGGCCCTTTTTTTCCGGCTTCTCCAAGAGCAGGTGGACGCCGCATTCACGCCTGACACCTTCCTGTCTTTTCTCCACGATGTCGTCTCCTCCTACCTTGCGCAGGCCCACTCGGCCGCCAGTCTCGAAGTCACCGTTCCTCTCGGAAAGGAGGTCGAGATCCGCGATTTCATTCTCAAGACCTTCCAGCAATCCGCCGAGATCGGAAGAGCACACGTCTGAACTCCAGTCACC
>CAZXVN010000643.1:0-6986 GCA_964643945.1 uncultured Lentisphaeraceae bacterium
CGCCTGTTCGCCGGGGATCCAAATCGGCGTTTCCCCCACTTCATTCTTTACGGCCAGAAGATGTTCGAGTTTGTTCATGACTTTCCATCCTTTCCTATCCCGTCGTTGATGCCTGATGCATATTCCGCCCTGTTGATCACACCCCCGCTAGCTCCCGCTGCAAAACCGGTAACTTCCCGACCCGGCTTCATACACCGCCGCGCCATTCTCCATGCGCAGGAACTTCACGCCTGCCGCCTGCGCCGCGGGCTTGCCGGACTCGGTGACTCCGGCGGCGGCCTTGGCCGGGACATGCACGGTCGCCGTGGTGTTGATTGGGACCGTGACCTCCATCGTCAGTTTGCCTTTCTCCAACTTCCAGTTGCTGACGATTTTCCCGTGGACCGAGTCATAGCCGCACTTGACCCAGGTTAAATCGCCCACAATCGCCGGCTTGATGATGATCTTCTTGAAGCCGGGGCCGGATTCGTCGGGCAGGATACCGGCCAGCCCCTGATAGAACCAGCCGCCGGGACTGAGGTAGCAGGCGTGGATCTGGGACCAGTAGGCGTCCCACTGCTCGCCGAACGTGGTCATTCCCTGCGACAGCAGATACCCCCAGCCCGGATAATCCTGCTGGTTGGCCATGGTGAACGCCAGATCGTTGCGGCCCATCTCCCGTAGGGATCGTAACAGAAAATAGGTGCCGAGCATGCCGGTGTCGAGATGACCCTTGTTCCTGACCATAATGGAGTCTTCGAGCGCCTTCTCAACGGTTTTATGCAAATCGTCCGGGACAACACCCGTCAACAACGGCATCGCCTGATCCAACTCACGACCGGTCTCATAGAGCTTCTGATCCGGCTTATAGTAAGCGGCGTGAATCAGGGCACTCAGTTCCTTGACTCTGGCCCGATAGCGAGTCGCGTCAGCGGTCTTACCCAGCGCATCCGCCGTCCTGGCCAGCAGATCCATCAGATAGACGCGGTAGCAGTTGACAAACAGCTGGTTTCCCGGAGGTGCCTGCATGCCGATTCCGGGAGCCACCCAGTCGGAACCCTGGTCACACGGTTTCACAGGTTGCAGGCCATCCTGAAAAATATCGTCGATGAACACGGTCGGGTAACGAACCATCGGTTCATAAGCGCGCTCAAGCAGCCGGCGGTCACCGTAGTAAAGGTATGTATTCCAGGGCAGCACGTCTATCATTCCACCCCAGAGCAGCCAGCAGCAACGGCCTGGATCCTCTCCCAGCGGCGCATACTGAACTGACCTGCCCGTGACCGGATCCTGCTCGTCTAACCATTCTGTGGCCCACTTGGTGTAAAAGGCCGAAGCATCGAGATTCATGATCTGCGATTCGATGGAGGTCTGGCCATCGCCGCCATAGCCCATGCGCTCGCGGTGGGGGCAATCCACCATGTAACCGCCGAGGTTGAGGCAGCGGATGGTCCACAGGTTGACCTGGTGGATGCGGTTGAAAAGAGCGTTGGAGCACTCAAAGGCCCCGACGGGATCAAGGTCCGATTCGACCATCACGGCTTCGGCATCGCCGGGCGCCGGTTTGGCGGGCAAGCCCTCGACAATCGCATATCGGAAGCTGAAGTAGTTGAACTTGGGAGAAAACTCTTCGCCGGGCTTGCCCGCCGAGATGAATTGCGCTTCCTGACTGTAGGTCGTGTAGGCTACCGGCCCGGTGGCGGTATCGAGCTTCCAGGTCCCCGGGGGAAGCTCATACGTTTTATCCGGCGTGACGACTTTCTCGGCAGACTGCAAGCGCTTGTCGGCAAAGCGGATCGTCACCGTGTGCCCCGCCTCCAATTTCGGCAGCTTAAGCCTGAGCCAGCCGTTCAGGTTTGTGCCGAAATCGAGCTCATAGCTCTTTGTATTCAGGGCGGTGCAGGTCACTGCGGGAAAACTTTTGGTGATGCGGTTCGGCGGGCACGACTGCGCCGTCGCCACGCCGCTCGGTTCGGCGAACTCTTCCACAGGCTTCCATGAACCATTCGTGCATCCGACCTCGCTCCAGCCTTCGATGTGGCGACGGGCATCGATGTGCTCGCGGCCGTTGCCGCACCAGCCCCAGCCGAATTCGGTGTGCGAGCTGCTCATCCAGGTCCAGGTGGGATCCGTCCCCACGACCACCCGCTGTCCGCCAACAGTCAGATCCAGTTGCACCCGGGCGATGGGGGTGTAATCCTGATCTTTTCTGGTATAGCACAAGCCCAAGCCGAGCCAGACGCCGACGCAGTTTTTGCCCGCCCGCAGGTGTTGGCTGATGTCAAAGGTGGTGTAGAGCGTACGCTTCCGGTAAACCGCCACCGCCGGAGAAAGCACATCGTCGCCCACCTTTTTCCCGTTCACATACAATTCGTAACAGCCCTTCACATTCACGAAGGCCGTTGCCCGCTCCGGCGCGGCGGCCAGGGTAAACTCCTTGCGCAGCCACGGCGAAGTGTCACCGCCCGCCCTGACCCACTTCGCCTGCCAATCGCCGGGCTTGAGCAGGCCCATCGACCACGCGGCCGGGGCGCTCCAGGCTGTCGGCTTGCCATCGTTCAGCCACGCGCGCACTTTCCAATGGCAAGCCATCCGCGATTCTAACGGCTTGCCGGCGTACTCCACCTGGATGCTCTGGTCCGAGACTGCCTTTTTGCTGTCCCACAGGTCGCCCTTGTCCTGTTTAAGCAGTTCTGCCGAACTCGCCACCAGCACCTGATACGCGGTCTGTTTCTGTCCCCTGCCTTCAGCCTTCCGGATTCCGGATTCCGGATTCTGAAGTTTCTCTGCGATCTTCCATGACAAGCGCGGTTTGGCCGCCTCGATCCCCAGCGGATTCTCACGGTACTCGCACCGGAGCTTGACAGGCGACAGAACTGATGCTCCCCATGCCGCATGGGCCGGCGGCATCAACAAAAGTGCGGTCACGCCGCACACGATGACGAATCGGCTGCTCATTCTTCTTGTCCCCCTTCAGCATTTAACACCCGTTCACAGCATACAGAATATTCACCTCAAAGAACAAGGAACATAAAGAACAACTTCTTTCTTTGTGTTCCCGATTTTTCGCATTTTTCGCGGCCCCATTTTTAAGATTCGGTTTCGCTTGTTGGGGACGTAAGAAACAGATATCATATAGCGCCAACTTTCTCAGCCGTCATGCCTGGAGCATGCCGCCGGACCGGAAAGTCATTAACCACCCAGCATGGAGACGACCACATGGCCTGTAAGAAATCTGCCCGATGTGCCTGTAGCTGTAGGGCTACAACGAAGCCCGCCAAGGCTGCCGCCCCCGCTAAGTTACCCACCCAGAACGCGAAGCTGATCGCATGGGTCAACGAAGTCAGGAAACTGTGTCAGCCCAATAACGTGGTGTGGTGTGACGGCTCGAAGAAAGAGTATCAGGCGCTCTGTGACCTGATGGTCAAGGCCGGGGTGTTCACCAAGCTGAACCCCAAGAAGCGTCCGGGATGTTATCTGGCCCGCTCGCATGCGTCGGACGTGGCTCGCGTGGAGGACCGCACCTACATCGCCTCGAAGAAGCAGGAGGATGCCGGGCCGAACAACAACTGGCGTGATCCGGATGAGTTGAAGGGCGTGATGCTGGAGCTTTACAAGGGCTGCATGAAGGGCCGCACGATGTACGTGATCCCGTTCTCGATGGGGCCGCTGGGCTCTCCGGTCGGAAAGATCGGCATCGAGCTCACCGACTCGCCTTACGTGGTGGTCAACATGCACATCATGACGCGCGTGGGCACCAAGGTGCTGAAGCAGCTTGGCGCTCACGGCGAGTACGTGCCGTGCTTACACTCCGTGGGCGCGCCGCTCAAGGCCGGCCAGAAGGATTCCTCCTGGCCATGCGCCCCGATCGAAAAAAAGTACATCGCGCACTTTCCCGAAGAGGGCGCGATCTGGTCGTTCGGCTCGGGCTACGGCGGCAACGCGCTGCTCGGCAAGAAGTGCCTGGCGCTGCGCATCGCCTCCGTGTTGGCGAAGAAAGAGGGCTGGATGGCCGAGCACATGCTCATCCTCAAGCTCACCTCGCCCGAGAAGAAGTCCCACTATGTGTGTGCCGCGTTCCCGAGCGCCTGCGGCAAGACCAACCTCGCCATGATGGAGCCCTCGATTCCCGGATGGACGGTCGAGACGTTGGGTGACGATATCGCGTGGCTCCGCATCGGCGACGACGGGCGCCTCTATGCCGTCAATCCCGAGTACGGTTTCTTCGGCGTGGCGCCGGGGACTTCGTATCAGAGCAACCCGAACGCGATGCGCACGATCACCAAGAACACGATCTTCACCAACTGCGCGCTGACCGACGACGGCGACATTTGGTGGGAGGAGATGGACGGCGAGCCGCCGAAGCACGCGATCGACTGGAAGGGCAACGACTGGACTCCGGACCTGCGCGACGCGGACGGCAAGAAGATCAAGGCCGCGCACCCGAACGCCCGCTTCACGGGGCCCGCGAGGCAGTGTCCGGTGATCGCCCCGGAGTGGGAAGATCCGGCGGGTGTGCCGATCAGCGCGATCCTGTTCGGCGGGCGCCGCCCCGCGACGATTCCGCTGGTCAACCAAGCGTTCGATTGGACGCACGGCGTGTTCATGGGGTCGGCGGCGGGCTCAGAGACCACGGCGGCTAACATCGGCGCGGTCGGCGTGATCCGTCGCGACCCGATGGCGATGCTCCCCTTCTGCGGGTACAACATGGCTGACTACTTCACGCATTGGCTGAGCATGGCGATTCGCACGGACGCTTCCAAGCTGCCCAAGGTGTTTTTCGTGAACTGGTTCCGCAAGACTCCCGAAGGCAAGTGGCTGTGGCCGGGTTATGGCGAGAACAGCCGTGTGCTGAAATGGATCTGCGAGCGCATCGAAGGCACGGCCAAGTGCAAGGAAACCGCGATCGGCTACATGCCGGCCGAGGACGCGATCGATCTGAAAGGCTGCAAAGTGTCTGCCGAGGACATGAAGGCGCTGCTGGCGGTGGACGTTGCAGGCTGGAAACAAGAGCTGGCGGGTGTGGCCGAGTCGTGGGAGAAGTTCGGCCCGCGCATGCCGTTCGCGCTCAAGGCCAAGCTGGCCGAGATTCAGGCCCGTCTGGACGCCGCGAAGTAAGCGTGACGACGCTGACTGCGAAAGGGTCCGGGGCTGCCGCTCCGGACCCTTTTTTGCATATCGGTGTTTGACTCGGGCGGGGGGGTTGGGTAAACTGATTCACCCATATGTGATCTTTATCAATTTATCCGGAAGGAAGTGCCACAGTGAGTGTCGTTCAATCGTTGCTCGACCTGCAGGAAATCGACGGCCGCATTCGTGACCTGCAGCAGGAAATCCGTGACATTCCGCAACGCAAAATCCAAGAACAGGAGCGCCTGAAGGGTGCTCGTGAGGCCTTGGTCCGTGCGCAGGCGGAGCACAAGAGTGCCCAGATGAGGGTCAACGGGGCTGACTTGGAAGTGAAAGCCCGGTGTGCCAAGATTCAGGCGATCAAGCAGAACCAGGTCTTGCTGAAAACGAACAAAGAGTTTCAGATGTTCAATCTTGAGATCGCCAAGATCGAGGGCGAGATTGACAGTTACGAAGCCCGCCAACTGGCGGCGTTGGACGATGTGGTTCCTGTGAAGCAAAAGGTCGCCGAGGCGGAAGCCAAGCTGAAGGAAGAGCAGTCCGTCGTGGAGGAGTACCTCGTCGAACTGGAAGCGCGGCTGGTCGCTGTGCGGGAGGCGCTTGCCGCCGCTGAGGCTGAGCGTGCCGAGTCCGCCAAGAAGGTGCTGCCCCAGTCGATCCTCTATTATGAGCGGCTGCGTACCAAGCGGTGGCCCGTGGTCGTGAGCCTGTTGCCCGATTGCGTGTGCAACGGCTGCCATCTGGTTCAGCCGCCCTCGGTGGGGCAGATGGTGCGCCGCAATCAGGGGATTGTGTCCTGCCAGATGTGTGGGCGTATCCTGTATATGCTGTGAGAGATTTTTTGCCAGCCGCAATTTTGTTTTGCGGTGGCTGCAAGGGGAGTGACTGATCGCTCCTGCCTCGTGCAGGAGAGGAAAGTCCGGACTCCACAGGGCGAGAGGTCCGGCCGTTAAGGCCGGAGAGGCGTTGCCAGATCGGCGCCGACGGAAAGTGCCACAGAAAACAGACCGCCCGGCGTTCGCGCCGGGTAAGGGTGAAAAGGTGGTGTAAAAGACCACCGGGCCAGCGTGAGAGCGCGGCCGCACGGCAAACCCACTCTGGAGCAAGATCAAATAGGGGATTCGAGACGCGGCCCGCGTCGTTCCGGTTCGCCGGATAGGATCCCGGGTAGATTGCTGAGATGAATGATCGGAGCCGCCCTTCGGGGCGGTGAACAGAATCCGGCTTACTCGCACCCTTGCAGTCATCGCATTTTTTTTTGCGGCTCGACAGAGTCTCGCCCTCCAGCGGGACTCGCGCTTTTCTGGAGTGCGAGAGTCCTCACGAGCCGCCCAGCAGCGTGTCGAGCAGCGCACCGACATCGTCGGCTGTGACGGGGCGCGGGTTGGCCGCGGTCGAGCCCGAGGCCAGGGTTTCGCGGATAAACGCATAACGGTCGAGGACGGGTCTTCCTGCGAACGGGCTGTCCAGTTTCATCGCGTCCAGCCACGCTTCGACGTGCGCTTCTACATCCAGCCCGTGACGCGCTTTCAGATCGGCCAGATCGTGTTGGATCACGGAGCGGTTGAAGGCGAGGGCTGCGGGCAGGCAACAGGCGCAGACGAGGCCATGGGCCGCGTGGAAGCGCGCGCCGAGCGGATGGGCGAGGCCGTGGATCACGCCGAGGCGCGCGTGCGAGAGGGCCAGGCCGGCAAAGGGCAGAGGGGTCGTAATTAGACACAAAGGGCAGAGGGGTCGTAACCTAAAGTCCCCCCGTCTATGGTAGCTATGCCAGTTCGGGAAGTTTGAGTGACGCTAAAAGGGTGCGTTGCTTCTTGGAAACCTCCAACAGTATCCGGGTGCCTTGGCGGGTAACGAGCGCCTTGGCTTTGCCGAGT
>CAZXVN010000644.1:0-3495 GCA_964643945.1 uncultured Lentisphaeraceae bacterium
GGGCGGTGCGCATCCTCCCGACATGGTTGTCCCGAAAACTGGGGTGAATGTCGTGACGAACGATTTCATTTTCAACTACGCGCCGGTTTCCGGCGTGGCTTCCGTGGTTCATCTCGGCGGTGACGGCATGACCGCGTCGCCCCCGTATCCGGCGGTCATGACCAACCAGGGCGGCGCGTCCGGAACAGGGACGGTCGTGAGCGTGGAGCTTGTCAGGCCGGGCGTTTACGAGGCGTCCTCGTGGCTGCTGGCCAGCAACACGGTGTCTCTCACGGCGCAGATCGGCGGGAACGGGAATTACCAGAACACGGTGATCCTGATCCCGAGCCTGACGGTGAAGGACGGCTCGACGAACACATGGATGTATCCCGCGAACGACCGGTTGGTGTGGTCGTACCACCGGCACGACGCGGTGAGCGAGGAGACGAACTCGCTCGGCAAGTTGATCTGGCACCCGATCATGCCGGCCCAATGGCGGGCTGCGCCGATGGACGTTCATTTTTGATTTCCGGCGACGGGTGCCGGCGGAGAGCGGAGGTTCAAACAGGAGGAGGTCCAGATGAGGAAGACGGTTGTGGCCGCATTCGCGGCGGTTCTTTTGGTCGGCGGCGCCGGAGCGGTCGAGTTGACACAGGTAAAGGAAGAGTATGTCAAGGCGGCGGCATCGACGAACCCGGTGGATAGGGTCCGTTTCCGCGACTGCTGGGGCGGGGATACCAATGTCGCGCTGTTCGCAGCCTGCGACTGGGACACCAAGAAAATTGTGGACGCGGTCGTAAAGATGAAGTCCGCGGATGCGCTCCCTTGGCAGCTCACGGCCCAGATCGGCGCCAAGGCGCCGTTGGAGGACAAGTTGGCGTATGTTGTCCCGCTGGCCCAGGCGAACGGCAAAAAGGCGGCGGTAAGTTGGGCGCAGGTCAACATACCGGCCGCGTCATGGTCCGACGGCGTTTTCTCCAACGTGTTCGCGGTGGCCGACAGGCCGGACGAAGTCTACAGCGACACCGTGTTCATTAACGAGTTGGCGATGAAGGTCAGCATCGAACGCAAGAAGGTGTTCACGCAGGACGATCTGCGCCCCGCCGATTACGTCCGGTTCTTGCTGAGCGGCGGGCTGAGGAAGTACGCGCCCCACGTGGCCGACTGCAAGCAGGCGCTGATCGGGAAGCTTGAGAAGGCCGCCAAGAAAAAGCTCCGGGACGAGGGCAAGACGTTCGTGACCCGGAACGGCGTGAACCAGCTTGAGGCAGCCTTGCAGCCCGTGGTGGCCGCGTTGAACGCCCCTAAGCTGGAAGGCCTCGAGGCGGCCCTGGCCGCGTTCGACATTCAGCTTCCGGCCGGCGTGCGTGACGAAAAGGTGTGGGCGGCTGTCGCGGAGCGCAAGGACGCCATCATGTTCGGGGAGATTCCCGCCGAGCCGCTGTATGACGGCTCGATCATCGTCATGCTCGGACCCGACGGCTACAACGCATGGGTCAAAGAGTTCAACGAGGGGGCCGGAAAATGAGCAAGGCGCGGACAGTCGCGTTTGCCGGCTTGGTGGCATGCCTGCCGGGCCTGATCGCATGCGCGGATACAGGTACGGTCACGACGGCGGAACAGGCCGTGCTCAACAGGGCCGTGATGAAGGCGGCGGCTCCGGCTGCGCGGATCGGCGCCAATGGCGTGAAGCCCGTTAGTGCGCAGGCGGTCAGGATCGCCGGCGTCGCGGCCGTCCCGGCGTTGGCGGTAAATGCTGTTAACGTGGGAAAAGCCGCTCCGGTTGATCCCGTATCGGACAATGCCTGTTGCGTGGAAATAGGCACGCCGGTCACCCCGGTGTCTGTCAACGCGGGGAGTATGGCCGGAGGCACACCGGTTGATCCGGTGTCTGTCAGCGCAGAGGGTGTGGCCGGAAGCGCTCCGGTCGGCTCCGTTTCGGCCAAGGCCGGGAGTGTGGCCGGAGGCGCCCCGGTCGCGCCGATAAGGCTGGCCGGGGGCGGATACGCCGTGTCCGCCGACAGGGCGGTGGCGGCGGTCATTGCGGGGAGCGGGACGAATGCGGTCTCATACGCGTTCGTGTTCGCGGAGCGCGGCGACGTGCCGCTGCTCTATCCGGAGATCGAGCGCCGGAGGGCGGCCGACCAGACGTATTTCGGGTATCTGGAGTATGAGATCGCTTTGGCGTGCAAGGATGGGGATGTTGACCGTGCCGACGGCCTGGCCAAGGAGTATGTGCGGAAGTGGGACGACATCTACAAGGCCGGACGGGTCAAGCGTTCTGCTGTCGGTCGCCAGACCCCTACCAGCGAAAAAGGTTTGTGATGAGCGAGTATGTGACAAAGGATCAGTGCGCAACGCAAAGCGCCGCTGTGCTTGAGAAACTGGAGAGCATCGAGCGGCAGCTCTTCGTGGACAACGGGCACACGTCGATCCAGACGCGGCTGGAGCGGCACGACCTGGTGATCCGGGCGCTGCTTTGGGTGGTGTCGGTGGTGATGGGCACCGTGATCGCGGGGTGCGTGTCCGCGTGCGTGGTCTTGGTGAAATTGATGGCGAAGGCGTGAGGCATGGATTTCCGACCCCGCGGGTGCGGGTGCCGGGATATGCGGCGTAAGAAAAGGAGGGGGTCATGGATAAGGGAAACCTGTTGGCATACATGGGCGGCATCGTCCGGATCGTGACGACGCTGCTGGGCGGATATCTGGCCCAGAAGGGGCTGGCGACCGAGGCCGAAACCGAGGGCCTTGTCGGTGCGGGCGTGGTGGTGGCGACTGGCATCTGGTCGATCTGGGCGAAGCGCAAGGCGCTCGCCAAGGTGCCGCCGGCGGCTGCGGGGTGCCTCCTGCTTTGCGCCCTCATGCTGGGCGCATCCGGGTGCGTGACCCGCACGCGGTGCCAGGCGCTGACTTTCAACGACTGCGCGTTCACGGTCAACGAGCCAGTGGGTCTCGATGACCCGAAGTACCCGCGAAGTCTCCAGATCGGCGTCAACGACCAGCAGATCGAGGGCGGAACGGACAGCATCGCGTCCGGCAACAAGACCGACCCCTCGCTTCAGGTGCCGATGGGCGATTCGGCGCTGAGCGCGATCGGCCAGTTCTTCGGCGGTCTGGTTAAGGGCAACACCGCCACAAAGCCCACTGCGGCCACCCCAGCCGCCCCGGCAATACCCGGCGCGGCATGTGCCGACGGCTCTTGCGGCGAAAAATAATTGTTCATCACGGGACAGAAATAGGCTTGGGGACGGCTGACCAGGTAGACCTTCGGGCTGAATACCTGAAGGTCTACCTGAGTTATCACCGGCCACCCGTGCACAAACCGTGTACAAACCGTGCACAAGAGCACAGGGTTTCAGAAGATTTCAGGAAGTCACCGGAAAGAACCGGAAAGGGCCGGATTTAGTAAAATATCCAAAAAACCCAATAAAAAAAGGGTTTCCGTTGCCGGAAACCCTCCTGAAATATGGTAGCGGGGGTAGGATTTGAACCTACGGCCTTCAGGTTATGAGCCTGA
>CAZXVN010000645.1:0-10981 GCA_964643945.1 uncultured Lentisphaeraceae bacterium
CGCTCGATCTCAGCTGCTGCCTGAGGATGCATGACCTGTCGCCCCTTTCCGAGTTGACGGAATTGACTGATCTCGCCCTTGGCAGGTGCGCCTTCCTGGACGACCTGAGCCCTGTGTCCGGGCTGAAGAACCTGAGGAGCCTCGATCTCGGAGGCTGCGCACGCCTCCCCGATGTGATTCCGTTGGCCGGGTTGACTGAACTCAGGTCCCTGGACTTGAACGGCTGCCGGTCACTGGCGGACGCACGGCCCCTGTCGGGACTGGCGCGCCTCGAGGATCTCGATGTGGGTTGGTGCTGTCAGTTGAGACATATCGAATGTCTTGCCGGACTGGCGAACCTGTCGCGGCTCGGCCTGAGGTGTTGTCCCGCCTTGCGCAATGCCGGCGTGCTGTCAGGCTTGTCAAACCTGACAGAGCTTTGGATGGACGGCAACAAGGCCGTTGGCGATATCGGCGGGTTGGCCGGCTTGACGGGACTGCGCCGCCTTGCTGTAGGCGGCTGCGATTCCCTGACGGACATAAGTGCTCTCGCAGGGTTGACTAATCTTGCCTCATTGGACATCAGTGACTGCGCTGCGCTGACCGACTTGTCCCCTTTGGCCGGCATGAAGGGCCTCGAAGAACTCCGCATGAGGCACTGCAGCTCTCTGCGCGGCATCCATTGCCTGTCGGGCTTGACTGAACTGAGGAGACTGGATTTGGAATGCTGCCGCGAACTCAGGGATGTGAGCGCGCTCCCCTCATTAAAGAACCTTGAGGAACTCCGCCTTGTGCGCTGCGGCACCGGGTACGACGGATTCGACCTCGGCAAGCTGGCCGATCTGGTCGCGACGGGTGAACATCTGCGGAATCCGATCGGATCCTTCTGCGACCTTAACCATCTGGCGGGATTGACGAAACTGAAATGCCTGGAACTTGACGGTTTCGCGTCCCTGCGCGATGTGGGCACGCTGTCGGGCCTGTCGAATCTTGAAGAGCTTGTCCTCAATCTCATGCCGGAGCTGCACGACTTGAGCGGACTTGCAGGGCTGACGAACTTGCGCAGCCTGTGCCTCTTCATGTGTGAGTCCGTGAGTGACGTGAGTTGCCTTGCGGGCTTAACAGCGCTCACCGTGCTCGATTTGATTGACTGTCCCGCTGTGGCCAAGTTCGGCAACCTGACAAGCGTGAGGATACTCACTCTGCACGGCAACACCTGCTTGGGCGACTTGAACGGCCTGTCAGGCCTGTCGAACCTGAGGCGGCTTAACCTCGGACGTTGCCATAAGTTGAAGGACATCGGCGCCTTGGCCAGCCTGAAACACCTGGTCCGCCTGAAGATGCATGAATGTCTCGATGTCGCTTCGCTCGAAGGCCTGCGGGACTGCCCGTCACTGTTCAAGCTTGATTGCGACTTCGATCCGGCTGTCGTTGAAGACCTGCTGGCGGGCATCTCCATGCGGCAAGGCGTCAGGCTTGCGGGCCAACCGCAGACACGGTGAGGGGATTGTGATGAGCCGAAGCGAGAAAAGACTGAACCGCCTTCCTGATGGCGAGGGCGGCGACTTGGGCCGGGCGATTGGCGAATTACTGCTGAACTGCGATGCCGCGGAAGTCGCGCTAACGCGCCTCGCCGAGGCCATTTCACGGGATCCGGGCAAGCGCGATCCCGTACCCAAAGGCCTGCATTCCGGCCGCACCTGCCTGGCTCGTGAACTGGCGCGTCACCCGGATCTGCCCGGGGACCTTCGGCGGGAACTGGATGAGATACTCGATATGGCCGCCGCGCTGTCCAAGACGAGAAACGCCGTTGTGCACAATCCCCTGGTGACAGGAGCGGGCGTGAACGGCGCGCCGGTCACGGGCATCATCGACGTAAGTAAGGCCAAGGGAAGCGGCACTTCAGAGACAGGAGTCGTCGGGTTGCAGGACATCCTCTCAAGTGCCCGTCTCGCCCTCATTCTCGCCGAGAGGCTGCGGCGGATCATCGCCCGGATTGATCATGAGGGTGAAAGTCCCGATAGCGTGGGCTTGCGGCCAGTTCCCCGGTCCCGTGGTTTGAAGGGGCGCGGGAAGGATAAGCGAAAGGTTAGTTATGATAAAGACAAGCGTGTGTTATCACGGCGGGGAGGAGTTGCTGGATGAGGTGCGCGCATTGGATTTTGTGACTTCCGAGCGAGTCGTCCTCTGCAAAGTTAGCTTCCGGCAAACCCCGCCTAATGTTTTCGCGACGGCCGAGGCATTCTGTGCCGTGTCAGGAATAACGGGTCTTGGAACAGGACGGGGTTGGCGGTGTTTTGAATCCCCACCGCCGTCAGTATAAGTATCCGTCTGAAGACAGGCGGAGGGAATATGCCATGATCAGCATGAAAGTTAAGTTGCGGCCCCATCCCGGACTTCCCGTCCGAGAGCTGTTGAACGACCGAGATGACCAAGAGTTCTTATGGTCGCTGGGGATGCGGGTTCTGCTCTGCGGGGGCTGGGACGCCGGTTATGATATGGAAATCGACCCGGGCGGAACGATTTCGGTCTTCGGTCTGGCCGTCCGCGTTCCGAAGATCCTGCGTAACGCGACGGAGTGGGTGTTCGGGGTTACCCGGGCTTATGAAGGGTGCCGCGTTTTCGAGATCAACGGCATCCCGCTGGGGCTGTCCATTGACTTCGGCGCAAGACCTGCCGTTCCTGATGACCTGTTCGGAAGCGCGTTGTGCCTCCGCGTCGAGAGGCTCTCGGATCCGGAGTGGGTCGGGAAGATCGCAGGGCTGGACCATCTGGAGGGTCTGGGCGTCCATGATTGTGCCCTTTTTCGCGACCTCGGCGCTTTGGCGGGCCTGACGAACCTTGAATGTCTCGTCTTCAGGAGGAACGAGGCCGGGCTCCATTGCCCGATGTGGAGGAACCGGGGAGATGACGGCTGTCTGAGCGATGTGGGCGCATTGGCCTGTCTCAACAACCTGAGGCACGTCAGTCTTGACGGATGCGGGCATCTGGAAGACTTGAGGCCGCTGTCAGGCCTGACACAGCTGACGGATCTCCGCCTGTACGGCTTCAGGTCATTGCGCGACATAAGCGCCCTGGCGGGTTTGACTGGCCTGAAGCGCCTCAGGCTTGGTTGTTGGGAACCCTTGGAGAGGAGTACCGCGCAGAACCTTCCCGACGGAACAAGGCCGGTTTCACGGTGCCCTTGTGAAACTTTCCGGGACGCGGGGCCGCTGTCGGGGCTTGTCAACCTGGAGCACCTCAAGCTGAACGGATTCAAAGCTCTGCGCGACGTGAGCGCCTTGGCCGGCTTGCGGAAGCTGTCCCATCTCAGTCTCGAAGATTGCGAGGAGCTGCGTGACTTACGTCCGTTGTCCGGGTTAACAGGGCTGGAAGAAGTCAATCTGCGGGGCTGCACAGCCCTGCGCGACGTCGGCGCGTTGTCCGGCCTGAACAAGCTCGCCCGGCTCAATCTGGCCTGCTGCAGGAACATTGACGGAGCGGCGGCGTTGGCCGGCCTGACGAGACTGAAGGAACTCAACATGGGCGGTTGCGAGAAGATCGCCGATGTGGCGGCGTTGGCCGGCCTTGCCAACCTGACGGAACTTAATCTCGGCGGATGCGTACGTGTGCAAGAATTGAGCGCGCTCTCAGGCTTGAAGAAACTGAAACGTCTTAGCCTCGCAGGGTGCGAGGCGCTGACGGATATAAGCCCGTTGTCCGGTCTTCGCGAACTTGCCTCTGTCAATTTGGCTGGCTGCAAGTCCTTGAAGACTCTGGGCAGCTTGTCCGGGTTGGAGAACCTGATAAGCCTTGGAGCCTCCTGCTGTGAGTCCTTGACCGGCATTGAGGGTGTGAGGTGCATGACGCGACTCGAACGCTTCCAGCTCAGCATGTGCGATAATTTGAGGGACATAAGGCCCCTGGCCGGCCTCGTCAACCTGACAAACCTGAAACTGGCCGGGTGCGGTTCTCTAAGCGACATAAACCCGCTGGCGGGCCTGGAAAGCCTGACGGATCTTGATCTTACGGGCTGCAAGTCTCTCACTGATCTGACACCTTTGGCCGGCCTCACGAACCTGACAGATCTCGTTCTCAACGGGTGTGAGAATATCCTGAGCCTGGAGGGGCTGGAAAACCTGACGCAGCTTTCTCTCGACGGCTGCCGGTCCCTGCGCGACATGAGCGCGTTAGCCTCTTTGACAAACCTGGAGGATCTCAGTTTTGACAAGTGCCCCGGGGTGCGTGACATCAGCCCATTGCGTGGCCTCAAGCACCTGCAACGGCTCAGCTGTGACGGGCTCGAATCCCTTGACGAGATCGAAAGCCTGTTGAGCCGGTCACCCCAGCCGGAGAGCGTGACCACTTAAAGAATTAGGAGGACATATGCGCAAGTTGAAAATGCAGAACGACATGCCCGATTCACCCGCGGGCTTCCCGGTCGCGGTCTGCGAGCTTAGGACATCGGCGGAGGGCGAGGTCATCGCGTGGTTCAAGACGGAGCGCGACGCCAAGCTCTTTGCCGAGGTGGAAAAGAGAATCGCCGAGTTTGAGGTGACCCTCAGGAATGAAGAGCAACGTCGTAGAAGTGAAGTCAGCACGGCTTACCGGAGGGCGCTCATCTTGAGATAGCGGGCGCAGCCTTGGCGAAAACGGAAGGTCTGTGTCATGCGCATTGCGCATTCTTCCGTGGCTGATTTGACTTGCACGGAGCCGCAGTCTGCGGTACACAAGAAACGGGAGACAGATTATGCAGGAACGTTACCTGACGAAAAGCCTTTTCGCCCGCGCCTTGGATTGCCCGCGGAAGCTTTACTACGCCGGCAAGCCCCTGTATGCGGACAATTCCCTGGACGACGAGTTTCTGGCGTCCCTGGCGGAGGGCGGCATCCAGATCGGCGCGCTGGCCCGGTGCTACTTCCCCGATGGAATCCTCATAGGGGAACTTGATAAGACGTCTGCCCTCGCACGGACTGTCGAACTGCTCACGCGGGAGAGCGTGACCCTGTTCGAGGCGGCGGTCCGGCACGGCGCCTGTCTTTTCAGGGCGGATATCCTGATCAAGGACGGTGCCTGCTTCGACCTGATCGAGGTCAAGGCGAAGTCCTACGACCAGGCTTCTGAAAAAGGCTTTCTCAAGAAGAAGGGTGATGGCGTCAACAGCGAATGGCACCCCTAACCATCGGCCACTGGAAGGTCACGGTTTTCCCTATTGTACAGGTGCAAAACGATTGCAGAACAATCGAAGGACAGGAACCCCGCTTCCTGGTATTCACCCGTGCGGCAAGGGACGAATTACGTGACCACCGCGCCTATCAAGAAACCCGTCCGCACAAAGACCCTTGCCCGGAATGCGGCAGGGAGCTGATCGGCGGGAACTGCCTAGAATGTGACTAAACAGCTGACTGCCACAACATCCATATTGAAATAGCATTTGCTCTTATGGTCCAGACCGACAAAATATAGACCCTTGCGGATGATCTCTATCGCCTGCGCGCCCCCACCCCACCCTCAAACCGACATCGCACGCGTAGCCTTCTAGACGTCTAGACATCATTCATTATATGCTGAATTCTCCTCTTTCTATATTCTAAGAGCCCGTTTATACTTTCTTTCCAGTTTTCTGGAATATAGGGATCATTCCAAACTAAATCATTATACCACGAAGGTACTAAATCATGTCTAAACCCTTTTCGACCACCTAATGTATCTTCACCATATAAGGAAATGTATCTTTTATAAAAAATAGATTTGATTACTGGCAACTTATCGGTTGGTCTTACAGTTCCTTTTGGAAGGATAATAACATTTGCTGCACAAGTGAATTCGCCAAATGGAGATGACTCATTACTCATTGTATTGAAATATCTTTTTTCTTCAGCTAATTCTGATTTCTTATGCGAAAAAATATGTGCTAATTCAAATTCGTTTAATCCTGTTGCTTTCCAATTTGGTCCATTATAAACATTTCCAATTACTAAGAAACACCAAATATGTCTTGGAAAAGTATTGTCATCTAGTATTGCGTTAAAATTGGGATTGTATTTTTGTTTGTTCCCTACGCCACTAATGTACCTCTTCACTCCAGGAAAAACACAAGCGGATCCATTAAATAAATAATTGTCGATACTTATTTTATTACCAAAGAGATTCTTGAAGTATTGATAATCTTTCTGATTCTGCTCTTTTATATAATTAATAATATCTGGATGAAGATGGTAAGCGATCTGTGATAATATGCATGACAATTCTTTAGTGAAATTGTTTACTTTGTTTTCTAATGCCATTACTACTCCTTTACTTTCTGTGCGAAGCGTCCGTCTAACGAATAACTCAGCATCCTACGACGATGCCGGCTCTGTTGGCAGAAGGCTCGCTATCTCTTCGTCCGGAAAAATTACACATCTTGTAGTTGACCTTTATTGCACTCGATCCAAATTGATACTTGCACAAACATTTCCTTGGAACAAAGGGATAAAAAACGGCTTTATGATGCTCTGCCCCGTTAGCCTTCCAAACGAAGTGAGCGATCATGGGTGTGATGAGATGGCCCGCTTTCAAGACCTTCTCCATTATATCCCAGTCAGCACCACGAATCGTATACTTCTGCAGCGATGATATAGTCTTCACCTGCGCTCGAAACACACAGCCAGTACACTGCACGTCAGCCAAGGAATAATTTTGGGGCAGTTTCATGAGCGGCTTACCGCAGTTTGGACAAGCTATGTTTTCCACAACATATTGCTCTCCCGCATCGCCTGTGTTCTTCGTGTTTGCCATGATCCGTTGTCCTTTCTGGTGTCATACCTAGCATACAGATCATTATCGGCACGCCGATACTTGATCTATAAGTTGGGATCGCTATCTGTTCTTAACTTGAGAGTACCGAGCTCTTCGGCTCTCTGCGGCTATCTGCCTACGCCTGGCCAGCACCTTGCTGAACTGAAATACCTTGGCATAAGCTAACCTTGTAATGTTATTATGCGGGAGGGGGGTAAAAAAGTCAACCCCGACACGCACCCACCTTATAGTTGGGTGCGATTTGGGGTGCGATTTTACACGACCGGCACGCAGCTCAAGGTCTCCGTCAGCAACAGCGAAGCGCTGATGCGCTCTTGGCTGATGCCCGCCAGTTTAGCCACCGCTTGGCGATAGGCGGCCATTTGCGGGGCGTAGGCTTCCGTCATTCTCGACTCGAAGGCCGCGTCGCTCTCACCATTGCTCTTGCGATTGGACTTGTAATCGTAGATGGCTGCGCCCCATTCGCCGGCCTGCCGCGTGAAGACCACGCGGTCGAAGGTGCCGGAGGTCCATTGGCCGTCCGCCAGCATCTCGAAGTTGCGCTCGCGCCAGACCTCCACCGCGCCGGCAGGCCGCATGAGCGCATCCCTGAAGGCGGAAGGCCGCCCCAGATCAATGCCGATCTCTCCGCAGGCCGCGACAATCTCGCTCGTTGCGTCGATTCCGTCCAGCCACTCGACCTTGCTCAGCAGCGCATGGATGCGGATGCCGCGCTCGGCCGCGCCAGCCTCCTTTACCTTGAACAGGTTGGAGTCGGACCCGTTCGCGTGCCCCAGTTTGGAGGGCGTGGCGCGCTGCACCGTCACGCGCGGGCGGCGCTCGAGCCGGGGCAATTCGACCGCTTGCGCGTCGTCCGCTTTGAGCGTTATTCCCTCATACCAGGCGGGATCGCCGATAACGACCGGGAAGGGTTTCTCCAGCGCCCTCTCAACATAATTGCTGAAGTTGAAGTCCTTTTCATTGGCCTTCTTATCACCTCCCGTGCGCAGGTAGACGCTCATCGCCCGCACGGCGCGGGTCAAGCTGACGTAGTAGCCGCACAGATCTTCAAAGACGCTGGCCGTAACCTCGGCAGTCTTGGCGGCAGAGAGAACGGGGTCGCACGTGATCGCCGCGCCCGCCGGCGGCTGGTCCATGAGCCACGCCCAGTCGGGCGCGTGGAAGGTCCGCTGATTATTCAAAGTCGTGATGGCTTGGGTGTCGATGACCGGAACGAGCACATAGTCGAAACCGAGCCCCTTGGAGCGGTGGACGGTCACGATCTTAACCACGGAAGTATCGGCCGCTGCGCGGGTTCTGTATGCCTCCACGTAGTCGGCGAAGTCAGTGAGCGACATCTCGGCAGTGGCGACCGCCGCATATTCGGCGGCGGCGCGAACCAAACCGTCAATGCGGCTGCGCGTGAAGGCGTCGTAGGTTCCGCCCACCGCGTCGGCATATTCCCGGAGGGTGCGGGCCAGCCCCAGGCGCGACACGTCCGTCGTGACCTTAAGGATCACACGCTCCTTCAGGTCACGCCCGTCCGGACCGGATCTGAGGTCGGCAAAAAGTTTCGACGCCATCAGCGGACTGGCGCAGATGTGCGCCCAGGCCAGCGTGTCAGCCGGATGCTCCACAACCCGCAGGAGGTTCAAAAAAACCTGCACGACCGGCGTATCGGCGATGTCGCTCTCTCCCTCCCACGTCACGGGAACCCCCGCCTTGCGCAGCGCGTCGGCCAGAGCCTCGCCGTGGTCGTTCTTGCTGACTAAAACAGCGGCGGAGAGGCCCCTCTCCCACGGACGAATCCGCAGCAGATCCGCGCAGAGCGGTTCGACAAAGGGCTCCCATGCCGCCTCCACCCTCGGCACGGCTTTCCGCACACGCGCGACGGTCACGCAGCCTTTCGTCTTGGACACGGATTCGTGCTTCAGCCACAGCGCCTGCCACTTCTGGCCAGCCGCTTCGGCATCGCTGCCCGTGAGGAAGTTGGCGATCTTCTCTCCGCCGAACACCTCGTTCACAAAATCCGCGATCTCCTGACAGTACCGGTGGGATGTTGCCATGTTCTGTTCAACATAACACCCTGACGCCACCTCGCGCTCGAAGATCGCGACGTCACCCCCGCGCCAGCCGTAGATGGCCTGCTTCATGTCACCGACCATGAAGACCGACCGCTCCGGATCCATTTTGGCCTCTTCGACGAGGTTGTGGATGGCCTCCCACTGCTCGCAGGACGTATCTTGAAACTCATCCAGCGCCCAATGCCGCAGATCGCCGTCGAACCGGTACTCGAGGTTCAAGCGCGACACCTCGCCCAACTGGGCGATCATCCGGGGAATATCGGAGAAGGTCAGCCGCCCCCGCTGGCGGGTGTTCTGCGCGTAGATGGTGTCCAAACGCTTCATCAGGCGGTAAATGCCCTGCGTCCGGCCGCAACGGATACTCAAGACAATATGGAACAGGGTCTCAAGACACGCCGACATCAGCTTGGCGTCTTCAGGCGAAAGGGCCGTTGACACACGATTACATTTGAACTCAGAAAAACACCCCTTCTTATCCCATGTAGCAACCATATTATCAAAGGGTGTCGGTGCTTCAGTGAGCGATCCTGTGAAGCCACGGATGAACTTCACAACTGCCGGCCAGCCCGCTGGTAGCCGACGAGCATCCTCCCCTTTCAACGAGGCTATAATTTGCGTCTCGATCCGGTCTGCGAACTCGCCGACCTTCCCTAATTCACGATACGGGATTCCGGCCGAGCCCCAAATCGTCGCCGGAGTCCCCCACTTGGCCGCCTCCGGATGCTGCAGGAAGGTCACGTGGCTGTACTTCACAAACTCGTCGAGGTTGTCGCAGAAGCACTTGGCCTCCTTGCCGACCGTGGCCAGGCGGAATTCGTCGATGATGGTCTGGGAATCTTCGTCACCTCCGGTAGCCGCGAGCAGCGCATCGGCGGCCGCCCGCTTCTGCTGATTCGTCTCGAAGTCGTCCATGACCGCCATCGAGCCCTCGAGCCCCAGTTCGACGGGGAAGGCCTTGACCATCTGGGCCATGAAGCTGTCGATCGTGCCGATGCGGCTGACGTGCTGTTCATGGACAAAGCTCCGCAAGAGGAGCGCATAGACGCGGGCTGTCAGATGGCGGTCGGCCGCCGCTCCGGCCACCAGCCCCTCCGCGACCCAAGTCTGCCAGATCGCCTGCGCCCAAGACGCATCCAGCCGTTTCATCACATGTGCCGTTTCCTTGCGGGCGCCCGCATCGTTCAGCGCCGCCTCGCCAAGGCGTTTGGCGATCCCGTTAAAAATCTCGCCGGCGGCGGCGCGCGAGAAGGTCAAGCCGACGATCGCGCGAGGCGGCGTGCCAATCAGCATCAGCCGGATGGCATGCGTGGCCAGCGAGAAAGTCTTGCCGGTGCCGGCCGAGGCTTTGATGAGGACTTTGTTGTTCATGCCTTCTTACCCTTTCCCGTGGCCTTCTTCGGCGCGAGTGTTGACCCGGTATCCGGCGGCGGCGCTGGCGGCACCGGCTCCACCGGCGGCAGCCGCGCGAGGCGCGCCTCCTGGTCGGCGATCCACTCGAGCGCAACGCCCTCCTCCGGCTTGGCCGGGAACAGCGGCTCAAATTCTTTGACGAGGTCAATGATCGGCCAGAAGATGCCGGCGCGCACACGTTCAATGACATGTTGAATCGCCGTATCGGAGGACTCCCGCAGCAAATCGAAGTCCCAGGTTTCGCAGACCGTGTCCGACTCCGTGTCGCCCAACACAAAATAGCCGCACTCGAATTTACACGGGCCGGCCGGGATTTCCTTCCCCAACGACTCAACGAGGCGGCGGTAGAGCGGCAGTTGCAGGTCGGTCCAAACGGCAGGCTTGTCCTTCCCCTTTATCTCAAACGTGCGTAACCCGCAGCCAGCGGACCGCTCTACGACCTTCTTAGAGGATGCACAGAAACTGTCAATCCCTTTGGCCTTGCCCCACGTTTTGTAATCGAGTATCCGGCACCCCTTTTCCGCGTGGAAATCGATGCGGTCGATCTTACCGCTAACCGTCGTCCCATGAAGTTTGATGTTCGCCTTGACTTCAGGCTGGAGAATGCGCCAGCCGTCCCTCGCCATCTTCGCCTGCAGCTTAGAGAAAAAGGCGAGGCGTTGACGCAGGCTCTCTTCCTGCAGGCGCAGCACAGTCAGGCGATCCGGCCCAAAGCGCTCGTCCATGTGTCGCTTAAGTTCGACATGCAG
>CAZXVN010000646.1:0-2670 GCA_964643945.1 uncultured Lentisphaeraceae bacterium
CTTGGCGTGATCCCCCTTCACCGTGGCGTGCCCGCCGCAGCACAAAAGGATAAGCGGCTCTATGAGCTGCTGGCCCTTGCCGACCTGCTGCGCGGCGGACGAGCCCGAGAGCGCCAATGGGCCGAACAGCGGATCGAGAAGCTTCTGAAAACAGCGGCAGCCGAGGACGCACCATGACACCCCTTGAGCAAATCGAGTTTATCGCCAACAAGTTCCGAATTCCGCACGAAGATGGCCGAGTATCTCAAGAAACTTGGCTTATCGGGCAAGCAGCAAGCATCGCGATCAAGCATCGAACCTAGAATAACGCTTGCCTTTATTATAGGTTAATGCATTATACTATAACACACGGAAAACTGTTAGAGGATCGCATACGATGAAGAGAACACTCCAAGGCCGTTACGAAACGATCTCGACCGTCGGCGAGAAGGCGCGGGCCTTCATCCCGTCCGACCTCCCCCCGTCGCCGCCGATTGCCTGGTCGCCCGCCCTGCGCGAACGGTTCGACAACGCCCTGCTGGCTCTCGGCCGCCTCGACAGCGTTTCGGCCCTGCTGCCGAACGTGTCCCTCTTCCTCTACACCTATGTCCGCAAAGAGGCGGTTCTCTCCTCGATGATCGAAGGCACGCAATCCTCGCTCTCGGATCTCCTGCTCTTTGAACTCGACCAGCAGCCCGGCGTACCGGTCGACGACGTTCGCGAAGTCAGCAACTACGTCGCGGCCATGGACCATGGCCTCAAACGCCTGCGCGAGGGCTTTCCGCTCTCCCTGCGACTGCTCCGCGAGATCCACGCCAAACTGCTGGCGCAGGGCCGCGGCAGCGGAAAAAACCCCGGCGAACTCCGCACCAGCCAGAACTGGATCGGCGGCACGCGCCCCGGCAACGCCGCCTTCGTGCCGCCGCCGCCCCAGCATGTCCCGTCCTGCATGAACGCGCTGGAACTGTTCCTCCATGACCAGCCAGAGCCCACGCCGTTCCTCCTCAAGGCGGCACTGGCGCACGTGCAGTTTGAAACCATCCACCCGTTCCTCGACGGCAACGGCCGCCTCGGCCGCCTCCTGATCGCCCTGCTGCTCTGCGAACGCCAGGTGCTGCGCCAGCCCATGCTCTACCTCAGCCTCTTCTTCAAGACCCATCGCCAGACGTACTACGAACTGCTGAACCGCGTGCGACTGGAGGGCGGTTGGGAAGCTTGGCTGGACTTCTTCGCAGAGGCGGTCACCGTAACCGCCGGCCAGGCGGTGGACGCCGCACGCCGCTTGGACGGCACAGCCCAAGAGGACCGCGCCCGCATTCAGGCCCTTGGCCGTGCCGCCAGTTCCGCCCTGCGCCTGCACCACGAACTGCTCACCCATCCCATCGCCACCTCCCAACACCTGGCCGACACGACCGGCCTCACCCCCATGACCGTCAACAAGTCGCTCGCCCACCTCTGCAAGCTAGGAATCGCCCGCGAACTCACAGGCCAGAAGCGCAACCGCGTCTTCAGTTATCCCGCCTATATCGCCATCCTCAACGAAGGCACGGAACCGCTAGGCAACGGCTGAACGCCGTTTCTTAGAGACGGATGCGGCAAGGGCGTATCTCCCGCATGCCATTTGAAGAACGGGGGCGGGTTTCGTCTGGTTCCAGGGGACCCGGCGCGAGACGCTATCGCGGCGAGCGACGGGCTGGATGGCCGCGACCGCCAACGGAGCGGCGGGATTATTTGGGGGAGAGGACGGATAGGACCGATGGGACGTATGTGCGTAGACAGAAAGAGAAGGCAGCAGGATAAAGGCTGAGGGATGAATGAGCGCCCGCGTACGAGGCCCGCGGGTGGGCGCGGGGTTTACTCCTGAACGGCGTTGTCGAGCTGGTCGCCGACTTTGCCGCGCAGGTGCTTGGCGATGCTGACCGCCTCCAGCGTCTCGGTGCGGTTGGGGTGGCGCATGAGGGCGATTGAAAGCAAGGTCTCAAGCTGGCGCATGAGGGCCTGCCATGTCTGGTGGAATTCGGCTTGCGTGCCGAGCGTGGTTAGCATGGTGTTCATGGTTGCCTTTCTGCCCGCGTACATGCCCACGGGCGGGCGCGGTGTTCATTCGTACGGGTGAAAAGAGGCGTCGCCGAAAACAAGGCCGGTGCCGAAACCGAGGGCTTCCGAACAGGCGCGGAGGGTGGTCCCGCTGGTGATGACGTTATCGACAATGAAGGATATGCGGCAGGGTACGGGCTTGCCGTCCTTGCGGGCGATGTGGTGCTCGGCCACGCTGACGGGCGCGCCTTTGGTGCGGTGGCGGTCGCACGCGCTCGGGGCGGGCTCGGTGCGTTTGAGGATGTCCAGAACGTCGGCCCCGCCTTTGACGTGGGCGGCGATGGCGTGCGCAAGGCGGCGGTTGGCGGTGGTGTCGCCGGTGTGGTCGGGCGCGGGTATGAGGTGACATGGCCCCCACACAAGCGCGGCCATTTCGGCGGCGGCAACCTGCAAAGCGGCCTCGGGGCAGGCCGGGTCTTTGAGCATGTAGGACAGGCCTCGCGTCTCGCGCTCAAACTGATTGAGCGGGCGTGTGCGGGGTGATACGTAGCGGCGTGCCGCGCGTGTGGAGCGGTAAGGGTTGAACTTGATACTCATTGCGGTGTTCCTTTCTGGTGTGACAAAACGTCTGCCTTGACTGAGCCGGAATCCTCA
>CAZXVN010000647.1:0-3339 GCA_964643945.1 uncultured Lentisphaeraceae bacterium
CCAAGGAGAAATCGGTGAGCGAGAGCGCGTCGTCGGCATCTTCGAGGTCGAGCACCTCGTCCTTGAGGCGGAGCAACTGGCGGTCGCGGTAACGCAGCTCGGTGTCGTCAACGAGGTCCTCCAGCTTTTTGGTGGCGAGAGGGTTGTCCTCCTGGGTGGCGGCGATGTCAACGAGGGCCATGCGGGCCTCGACGCGGTGTTTCAGCCGGATGTAATGGTCAAGGTTGGGGGTGGGCCAGAAGTTGACGAGCTGGATGGCCGGGTTGCGGGAGCCGATGCGGTCGATACGGCCGAAGCGCTGGATGATGCGCACGGGGTTCCAGTGGATGTCGTAGTTGATGAGGTAATCGCAGTCCTGGAGATTCTGGCCTTCGGAAATGCAATCGGTGGCGATCAGGAGATCGATTTCGCCTTCCTTGGGAATCTTGGACATTATGTCGCGCTGTTTCGAGCGGGGCGAAAAGTGGATCAGGATGTTGTTGAAATCGGTCTGGCTGCCGAAGCCTTGGGGGCGGAAGGTGGTCTGGTTCTCGACCGAACCGCTGACCAGCGCGCTGTGGACGGAGTGGGTTTCGCGAGCCCATGAATGGAGGTTGGTGTAGAGGTATTCGGCAGTGTCGGCGAAAGCGGTGAAAACGAGCACTTTACGGTTGGGCTTGCCGTCCCGGTCGATGGTGGGATGCGCGAATTTGGCGGCGAGCAGGCTTTTAAGTTCGGCGAGTTTCTGGTCGCGCTCGGGTTTGACGTCGCGGGCTTGGACGTAAAGTTCGTTGAGTTGGCGCCGGTCTTTGTGGAGCGCTTCGAGAAAATCGTCCACACGCAGGTGGGCGAACTTGAAGGTCTTCTTTTTGCCGAGGGTGAACTCCTGGGCGAAATCGAAAAGTTCCGGGTTTTCGGTCTCGTCGCTGTCGGTGACTTCATCGTCAAGCACAAGGCTGTCGCCTTTAACGTCCTTGTAGGTCTTGAGACTCTTTTCGAGGGCGTCAATGCGGTCGATGGTGCGCTTGAGCGTGAGTTCAAAGGCGCGAACGGAGCTTTCGAGGCGTTTGAGAAAGTTGACCTTCATCATGCCGGCCAATTTGTCTTCGCGACCGACTTGAGTAAAGGGGCCGACGGCGACATCGTAAAGAGCGATAAAATCCGGTTTGACGAACGACGTGGGCCTGAAGAGCGAGAGGGTGTAGCCCTCGATCTTTGTACTGATATCATCATATGACATGAACAGGCCTTCGGTGTCGATTTCCGAAAAGATGGTGACGGGCTTCAGTCGTTCCGGGAAACCTCCCAGGCGGTTCATTTCGGCGGCGTAGTAACGCGTGATGTGTTTGCGGGCGCGGGCGATTGTGAGGCCGTCGAGAAGGCGGAAGAAGTCGGTGCCGAGTTTTTCGAGCAGGTCGTCGGTCTTGCGGTGCTCGGGGGGCAGCTTCGCCCAGTTGGTGAACTGGCCCTGCGCACTCTTCAGGAGCAGGGAAAGGTCCTGGATGCCGAGCGATGCCGGTGAGGCATAGACGTTGTCGTTTCCGGCTGTGATGAGCGCGATCTGGTTGCGAAGGTCGCGCAAGGTGTTGTTGACCGGGGTGGCCGACAGGAGCAGGACTTTCGTCTTGACGCCGGACTGTATTACTTCCTCCATGAGCTTCTGATAGCGGCTCTTGCGGAGGGTTCCGTCTTCTTTCGGGCGCCCGAGGGCATCGTTGCGAAAATTGTGCGACTCGTCGATGACGACGAGGTCGTAGGCGCCCCAATTGAAGGTCCCGAAATTGATGTTTCCGACAGTGCCTTCGGTGCGGGAGAGGTCTGTATGATTGAGAACGAGGTAGTTGAACCGGTCTTTCTGGAAGGGGTTCAGGGTGTCTGGGCGCGTGTATACAGCCCAGTTCTCCCGCAGCTTCTTCGGGCAGAGAACGAGAACCCGCTCGTTGCGCAGTTCGAAGTAGCGGATGACGGCGAGCGCCGTATAGGTCTTGCCGAGTCCGACGCTGTCGGCCAGGATGCAGCCGTTGTAATCCCGGATTTTGTTGATGACGCCCTTAACGCCGTCACGTTGGAATTCGAAAAGTTTGTGCCAGATTTCCGACTGGTCGAGTGCGGTCTGCTGCAGAAGCTCATCGATTTCGTCGGCTTCGGAGAGTTCCCTTTCGAAAATATGGAACAGGGTCTTGAAGTAGATGAATTCGGGAGACTGATTAGTGTAGAGCTTCTGGAGGAAGTCGAGCACGTCCGCCTTCACGTCGCAAACCAGTTTGTCGTCGGACCAGATTTCGTCGAACCATGCGAGCAAGTCATCGCGGTCGCGCTGGTCGGTGATCTGCATGTTGAGTTCAATGTTGTTCTGGCTGTCGGCCAGGCCCAGGCCGCGGGTGGTGAAGTTCGAACTGCCGAACATGGCACGGCTGTCGCGTCCGGGCGGAGCAATATGGTACAGCTTGCCGTGAAGAAGTGCGCGGTTGATGACAGATTTGATCTCGACCTTCGCGCGGATCCAGTCGGCGCATCCTTTGACGGCGGCCTTCTGCCGCAAGGCGTCTTTCAGGTCTAGGCCGTTGTTGACGATCGCGAAACGCTTACTGGCCGTTTTCTCGGGGTCGATTTTGTTGACGTAATCGGGATCGCCGAAGAGGAACCGCATGCTGGCGATGGCGTCGAGCTTCTCGCGGAGCTGGTCGTATGCTTGGACAGTAAAATAGGCTGACGCGACGGACAGAACGGCTTCCGGCGAAAGATTGTCGGTGAGGAACCTTGCGGCTTTATCGCGCTTGCAGTTATCGCGGATGTTCGATGATACGGTAGACATAATGGCTCATATGACGGCATTGTTTAGCAGAGCGGTGAAAAACAGTGCACACAGCTCTGTCTAGTACACGCTCACGAATGATCAAATTAACGTTTACATAATAACCTCGATGTACAAGTAGGACAAGAGCGGAAAGTGATAAATAAGGAATTTTATGGAGGCGAAGTGAAGACGACACGATTCAGTGGCGCGGGGGAGGGAGTCGGAAGGAACGAGTGGGGGAAGAAGTTCAAAATTGCGGGGATAGCGGGAGAATCGCGAGTAAACGCAACGGGGCCGCACGGTTCAGTAGTGCAGCGCGGCGGAGCCGCAGGTTTCATGAATTCAATGCTTGAAGGCGCGAGGTTAGAGGGTGACAGTTTTTCGAGAGGTTAATGGACAATAGCAGAACGCGGGGGCGAGGGATATGGGAAAAACGGGAATGCGGAAAATAAATATTGGGTTGGCGATTGCCATTTTTTTGAATATCTTGGATAATTGATAACGTTGCGAAGCAAGTGAGCGATGTTCCCGGAACGCAATAAAAATTTTGTCGGAGGGCTTTA
>CAZXVN010000648.1:0-10383 GCA_964643945.1 uncultured Lentisphaeraceae bacterium
GCACAGACGGTCGGATACCCTAGATGAAGGGACGTTGTCCCGGCGTTCTTACAACGGTGTTGATAAAAGGAGGACAGCATGAAAGCGGCAAGGTTTCTGGCATTGGCAATGGCGGTGGCGGTGACTGCGGGGGCAAGCGGCTGCGCGATGTTCAACCGCGGCAGCCTGCAATACAGCCGCACCACCACGATCGGCAAAGAGCTTGTCGACCTCAAGGACGCGCTGGACAAGGGCGCGCTCACGCAGGACGAGTACGCGAAGGCGAAGAAGGACATATTAAGCGGCGGACCCTTGGTGCTGGAGGAGTCCTGCAAGGGGAAGTGAGAATCACCGCGTGCCGGTGCCGCAACGTTATTGGGAAAGGATGATTATGGGCAACATCGCCAAGATCACGAGGCTGGGAGGCGCCGAGGTCAATGTCTGCACCGTGTCCTCCTTCATGAGCCAGGAAGCCGCCCAGCCAGGGCACGTGCGCCAGCAAAAAGGCGACGATGCAGCCCAGGATCATGGCCTCGCCGAACCGGCGGTGGCTCTTGATGAACCTGACGATGGCCGCGGCCAGTTTCCGTCAAGTGTGCAGGCTATCTTCAGGAACCGGAAGATAGGCGGATTTTCAGCCGTTATTGACAGCGCCGCCTCCCGGGTTTACATTCAAGGTGTGCCTAGTCTGTGTTCACTCAAGTCATTATGCGTCAAAGGAGCCCCGCCATGAACCTGAACAACGTATTCGGAGAAGCCATAAAAAAGGGCGCTGTCAGCGCCACGCGCAAACCCGTCTTGAACCTGCGCCGCGACGTCTCGGAACTCAAGCGCCAGGTGCTTGACCTCAAGCGCCTGCTGCGTAAATTACAGAAGGACGTCGGCAACTGCGTGAAGGCGCCGGAGCCTGAACCTGAGATAAACAAAACCACGCGCATCCGGCCCACGGGCGACATGGTCAAAAAGCTCAGGCAGAGGCTGGGGCTGACGCAGGCCGAACTGGCCAGGTTAACAAGCGTGTCCAGCCTGACGGTCTCGCACTGGGAGACATCACCCGGCCGCCTCAGGCTGCGCGCCAGGACGCTTGAGTCTCTGGCCAAGGCCAAAGCCATGAGCAAGACTGAGGCACGGGAGAAGCTGGCTGGGAAGTAACTAGGTGAGACAGATGATGACATACCGTTATTGCCGGACGCTGCTCTTGATCCTCCTGGCCTGCTCACGGGCTTGGGCGGGGGCGGCGACGTACACGAACCCCGTCATCGGCGAGCTGGGGCCGGCGGACCCCGATGTGATCTTCCACAACGGGACCTATTACCTGTACTGCACCGGCGACAACGTCAGCTACCACGTCTACACCTCCCCCGACCTCGTAAGCTGGACGAAGAAGGGGCGCGTCTTTGAGCCCGGTGAGAAAAACGTCTGGGCACCCGACGTCTACGTTGATCCCAAGGACGGGCTCTTTTACCTCTACTACACTGTGCAGCAGCGGATCGGCGTGGCCGTGGCCGAGGGCCCCGAGGGGCCGTTCATCGACCGCGCCAGGCTCAGCGACAACGCCATCGACGCGCACCTCTTCCGTGACGACGACGGCAGGCTCTACCTTTACTACGTGCAGTTCCCCGGCTTCCGCATCACCGTGCAGCGGATGAGGACGCCGCTGGAAAAGGAGGGCGGAGCCGTCGAGGTCCTGCGCCCCACGGAGCCTTGGGAGATGAAGAGCGGGCACGTCACCGAAGGCCCCTTCGTCCTCAAGCGCGGGGGCACGTACTACCTGATCTATTCCGGGACCGGTGCGGACTCGCCCGACTACGCCGTCGGCTACGCCACGTCGAAGTCCCCGGCCGGGCCTTTCGCCAAGCACCCGGGCAACCCCATCATAAGCCGCGGCGGCGGCGTCTTCGGGCCCGGCCACGGCTGCGTCATCGCGGACGCGGATGGCAAGCTCTGGCACGTCTACCACCAGCAGCGGGACCAAGAGAAGGGCTGGAACAGGTTCCTGTGCATTGACCCGCTCTGGTTCGACGGCGACGGCGTTCTGCACGGGAAGGCGACACGCGGCACACCGCAGCCAGCGCCGGCCGTCGGACCTTTGACGAACAATGGCAAGCCATGACCGACACCGACAGCCAGCCTCTTCGGGATCCGGACGACAAGCCGGAGTCACTGAAAGCCTATGCGGAGCGGCTGCACCGGGAGGCCGTGCGCGTGTTCTCCCCTAGAAGATGCTGGGGCTAGGAAAAGACAAGGAGGCAGACCATGGGCGACAAGAAGGGCAAGAAGGAAAAGGCCAAAGTGCAGAAACAGAGTGACGCCAAACAGGCGAAGATCGACAAGGAGAAGAAGGACCGGAAGCAGACACACACGGTGTAGGACAGTCGGGCCGTGACAGCGATGGGCCACCTTTGCGTTTGTCAGCTTATTCGGCCTCTATACCGGATTTGTCAGCGTCATGCGCGGGATGGCCAGATGCTTGACGGTCTCGCCCTCCAGCAACCTGTCATAGCGCTCGGGCGCGGCGTCCCTCGGATGCCACGGCTTGAGGGGGACTCCATGATCGAGGCCGGCATACTGCCAGGCGACACGGTGCTGGTGGAGCGGGGGCGGGCGCCGCGCAACGGCGACATCGTGATCGCGTGCGTGGACGGGGCCTGGACCATGAAGTTCGTCTATAAAGAGGGCAGAAACGTGCGGCTGGAGCCCGCGAACAAGAAGTACGAGACCATCAGACCCCGGCACAAGCTGGCCGTGGAGGGCGTGGTCAGCAGCGTTATAAGGAAACTGGTGTGACGAGGAAGCAGAAGTTGCGCCGCCTCAACTATGCCCGCTAACGTCGTCTCGCTGGCCTTCTTTCTCTCCGCCGGGCAGGTGATGCTCCTGGCGGGCCTGGTCATGGGTACGGGTCAGGCCGCCGGCGCATTCGTCGGCTCGCACATGGTTCTCAGGCGCGGCGTCGGGTTCATCCGCGTCTGCTTCCTCTGCGTCGTTGCGGTCACGCTGGCCCGTCTCGTCTACACGACCTATCTCCGCTGACGCCGTGCATGCTTCGCCGCCCCGCGCAAAAGAACAATAGTCTGGATCATGCAAAGCCTGTATGCGAATTGTTGCAGCGCCATTTACTTCTTCTTTGGGGCTTGAATAGCGAGCTCAAAGGGTTTGATGCCGCATGTCCCCCTCACGGAGACGGTCGTAGGGCCGGAGACTGAAAGGGCCACCTGCACGTCTTTTTCGTCTCCCAGCGTGCCTTGGCAAAAAGCAAACTTTCCGTCCGCAGACAATTCTTTTGAGGAGTCGGAGTAGGTTGCCGGACCGACAGGCTCCAGGCCGAGAATTCGGGCGTTCGAGTTTTTCGGCATCCGGATGGCCAGCGCGAAGAGTCCAAGCGGGCCCGTCTTGCCAGGAGTGAAGTGCAGGGTGGCGACAAGACCGTTCGGAGTGGCCGTTATCAGGGTGCTCGTCAGTGTCAGCTTGTTCGGTTCCGCCTCGGGCAGGGGCTTCGGCAGGGGGGTGGTCTGGGGGGGCTGCGCCTGCGCCGGGGCGACGGACAACGGGCTTGGCTGGGCAGGGCTTAGGGCCAGGTTTTTCTGAAGCCCCGCATTTTGCTCGCGAAGCTGTCCGTACTCCTTCTTGATCTGGGCAAGATCGGTCCGCTGTTTCAACAAAATCACAAACAGAGCCACGATGCAGATGAGGGTCAGGATGATGAAAATAGAGGCGCGGGGCGGCAGTTTTGTTTTCATGAGAGATTCGTTTTCGCCACTGGGCAAGCACGGGCACTCGGCCCTGCCCGCCAGTGAACCTTTCGCTGAAGAGGTTATCCCGCTTTTCGTTTTCGGTCAACAGGTTTTGCCCGGTTTGTCTTAGGTCTTAGGTTGGCCTGGGGCAGGCTGAGTGGAGATGGAATTTAGCTGTGAGGGTAATGGGTCAGTTTCTGGGGTTCGCGTGTCGCGCCGCTCTGACGCTTGTGCGGCGGGAATATGCTTTTGCCATGTTCCCGCAAGAGGTCACCCTGACGGAGGGGCGAGGCCGCCAGCGCCGAAAAGGAACTCCGCGACGTCAAGATCCGGATTTTCCGCAAGGGCGTCCAGCGTCCGCGTAATGGGGCGCCTCCTCTCATGTGCCTTCCTTCCGGTGGCGCAGGACGGCTTCGCGTCCGAGACGCGTCAGCTTCGCCTCGAGTTCTCTCCCGTTCTTGAGGGCAAGGCGGATTTCGGCAACCTGTCCGGGGCGCACATGCATGCACCTGAGCTTTCCTCCCTCACGGTAGGTAAAAATGGACGCCGGATGCCCGAGCCCTTCAGCGCAGGCTTTGCATCCCTTCCGCGTGCACGGCTTGCGGACTTCCGCCAGCGATCCTTTAGCCAGCGGCCAAAGCCCGGTGATTTCTTTCAGGAACGCCCGGTGCGGGCCTGTTGGTTTTCTGTCTGGTTTGTCTTTCATGCTGGTATGTATATCATTATACATACTACTTTTCAACACCAAAAAAATACAACCTTTGGCCTTTAAAAATAGACCACACGCCTATTTATCATAAGCACTCAATTTTGAAGTTTTGGGGGTTGCGCGGTTCTGGCGTGTACCCACGACAAACCGCGCAACCCCCAAAACTGACTCATTACCCCATTACCGGTGAGACCGGTTTTTGCTTGCGTTTGTCGGGGGAAGGTGGCATCCTGAACGCACACAGGTCGAATTAGGTGATGTCGCCCTGAAATGGGTTACACGGGTTGGTTGATCTGGATGCGCGATGGTAGATTATTTCTGACTCAAAGGGCTCTGGGCAGGGTTCTGCTCGGCTGGGCAGAACCCGCAGAGCGAGTGTTGAAGGTTGACGTACTAAGGAGGGGCTTATGCGAAAGGTTGTTGGTTTATCTCTCGTGTTGGGCGCGGTCGTAAGTTGCATCAGCATGAGTGGCATGGCGGCGGAACGGGACGCGTCGTTATATGTCGGAACGAAGACGTGCGGGATGTGCCACAAGAAAGAGGAAGGTGGCAATCAGTTGGCCAAGTGGCAAGCCAGTCCGCACGCGAAGGCGTATGAGGTGCTGGGTACGGCCGAGGCCAAGGCGGATGGCGCGAAGGTCGGCGTGGCGGATCCCCAGAAGAGCGGCAAGTGTTTGAAGTGCCACGCGACAGCATACAACTTTACCGAAGAACTTCAGGTCAAGGCCGAGGACGGCGGGACCGCTAAGATCGTCGTCGAAGACGGCGTGACGTGCGAGTCCTGCCATGGTGCGGGCAAGAACTATAAAGCCAAGGCGGTCATGGAAGACCAGAAGAAGGCCGTCGCTGCTGGCCTGATTTTCCCCGCCACGGCCAGTTGCACGCTTTGCCACAACGACAAGGCCCCCAGTTGGAAGGCCGACCGGTATACGACGAAGGACGGCAAGAAGGTAGGCTTCGACGCAGAGCAGGCCTACGAAAAGATCAAGCACCCGAAACCCGCTAAATAGTGAAGTTGAGTGCGCAGGTGTTTCCTGCCTAACAAAGGGCGGACGCTGCTGTCCGCCCTTTGTTTCAGGATGACTGCGTGTGCCGTGAGAGGAAGTTGCTCCAGCGATGAATGAGCCGATCCAAGGCCAGTCCCCTGCCGAAGCGCCGCGACGTTCCGCCGGAGTGGTTGCTTTTATTCTGTCGGGGCTGGCATCGCTGAAGTTCGCCTTGGGGGTGGTTCTCCTGATTGCGCTGGCCTGCGTGGCTGGCACTCTGATTCCGCAGGGTGCCCAGCAGGTTGCCGGCTACTTGGCGGCACACCCTGGCACGGGTCCCCACCGGGTGATGTACGTGCTGGACGCGCTGGGGTTGACCCGGGTGTTCTATTCTTGGTGGTTTGTGGCGTTGCTGTGCGTTCTGGCAGCCAGCCTGTTGGTCTGCACCGCCCGACGGTATGCCGTGATCGGGCGTACGACGGGCGCCGTACGGCTCCGTGTGATCGGTTCTTTTATTACCCATGTCGGCTTGCTTCTCGTACTTGTGGGCGGCGCGATGCGTGTCGTGTGGGGTCAGCAAGGGATGATTCAGTTTCACGAAGGTGAAACGGTCAGCGACGTGGCGGGTTCCGCGGGTCCTTTCCCTCTGCCCTTTTCCATCCGGCTGGCCAAGTTTGAAGTTGAGTTCTACAAGGATCCTGTGCCGACGTCAGAGTCCTCGACCGATAAGCTGCTGGTTCAGTGGCCGGAGAGAAAACTGGAGGTCGCATTCCCCGTTAAGTTGAAGGTGGCGTATCCCGTCGCCCCGCCGGATTCGCCAGCAGGGGCAGAACCTGCGTTCACGGTGACCATGCTTCGTTATCTGCCGGATTTCGCCATCGGGGAAGGGGGCGGCGAAGCGCAGTCCCGTTCTGATGAGCCCATCAATCCGGCGTTGCAGGTGTCGGTAACCGGGGGCGGAACGACCAACACCCAATGGGTCTTCGCGCGCTTCCCTGATTTCGGCAGCCACGGCGGGGCGGACGGCGCGGCACCCCTGCCGCTGAAATTCCGCTTCGAAGTCGTCCAGTCTGAGGCAGCCATGGGCCGTGCGCAGTCTCCCATCAAAGCCTTCAGGAGCACGGTAGACGTTTTGGAAGGGGGTGCTGTGGTTCACACCAGCACGGTTGCGGTCAACTCGCCCTTCTCTTATCGCGGTTATACCTTCTACCAGTCGAGTTACGATCCTCAGGATCTGGCGTGGAGTGCGCTGCATGTCGTACAAGATCCCGGCGTCCCGGTCGTGTACAGTGGCTTTGTGCTGATGATGGTGGGCCTGACAGTGGTCTTCTGCGTGGGTCCGTGGCTCGACTCGCAGCGCCGGACAAAGGGAGAATCTTCATGACCTTGCTGTTTAACCTGAGCCTGACCGCCTACTTTGCCGCTCTGGTGCTCGCAGTCGTCAGCCTGATGTCGGGGCGGCGTTTCATCGAGTGGGCAGCCAACGTGCTGATCCTGTCCGGCGTGCTTCTCCAGACGGTCTACATGGGGATGCGGTGGTCGCAGGCTGGCCGAGCGCCTTTCAGCAACATGTTCGAATCACTTGTCCTTTTCGCGTGGACGATCGCTGTAGTCCATCTTGTGCTGCGGATCCGCACGAGGATACCTTGGTTGGCGGCGGCGGCGGCGGCGTTTTCCGCCTTGGCTCTGGCGCATGCAAGCACCTTCGAGTCGGCCATCCGGCCGCTTATGCCGGCGCTGCAAAGCAACTGGCTGTCTTTTCATGTGATGACCTGCTTTCTCGGTTATGGCGGGTTTGCGATATCGGCGCTGGTCGCGGTCGGTTTTCTGGTCGCGAACCGCAAGGGAAGCAGGGTTCTGCCGGAAACCCAGACGGCTCTGGAGACGGTCCTGACGCAGACCATCTCCTTCGGGTTCCTGTTCCTCACCCTGGGCATTCTGACTGGTGCCGTGTGGGCGAACTCGGCCTGGGGCACCTACTGGTCGTGGGACCCCAAGGAAACCTGGTCGCTGATCACCTGGTTCGTTTATGCCGTGTTTCTGCACTGTCGCTTCATGCGCGGCTGGCGTGGCCGTCGCGCGGCATGGATTTCAATCGTCGGTTTTTGCTCCGTGTTGTTCACCTATTACGGGGTCAATTTCCTGTTGGCCGGCTTGCACAGTTACGCCTGATTGGGCCGCGCCGCGCGGCGGCAGAAGCAGGCAGGAGAGCAGACGGAAATCATCTTTAGGGGCAGGAATGTGGGCAGACAACCAACGACGAGGAGTTGAAAGATGCGCAGCAAACTTGTTTTTCTGGGTGCGATGGCGCTGACACTGACAGGCGCGCAATTCTCCGCAGGCACCAATATGTGCGCAGCGGCGTCGGATAGCGCGGCGGGAGCGCCAGCGGTTTTATTTAAAGGCACGGTTGTGGAGACGATGAATGCCAGCCGCTACACCTACGTGCTGATCGATACGGGCAAAGAAAAGATCTGGGCTGCAGGCCCGGAGGTGGCGGTCAAGGTGGGCGACAGCGTTTCGCTCGGCGAAGGAATGGCCAACAAGAATTTTTACAGCAAGACGCTGAAGCGGACGTTTGACGAACTCTATTTTGTGGGGGCGATCACGCCGGCCGGAGGCGCTTGTCCCGTCGGTGCCGCAGGCGCCTCCACATTGCCGCCCGGACATTCAGCGCTTAAGACGGCGGGTGACGACAAGACGTCAACGAACACCGTTTTCGAGGTCATCCAGAAGCCGGGTGGCGGGAGGACGGTAGCCGAGATCTGGGCTGACAAAGCGAAGCTGTCGGGCAAGCAGGTTATCGTCCGGGCCAAGGTGGTGAAAGTTGCCACGAAGATCATGGGCATGAACTGGCTGCACTTACGCGACGGAACCGGCAGTGAAGGCAGCAACGATCTCACGGTCACCACAAAAGCCGAGGTGAAAGTTGGGCAGATCGTTACGGCGAGCGGACTTCTCAGTACAGACAAGGACTTCGGCGCGGGTTATCGGTACGACGTCATTTTGGAAGGTGCGACGGTGACCGTGAAGTAATCCCGCTGTTCGCGGGGCGGATGCCGACGACGTCGGGGTTGGCCGAAGAAGCAGGTTTTCAGATTGGTCCCGTTCCCACCAGTTTCGCTTTATTGGGGGGGGTGGCCGCGGCCGAGTTTCCGGTAGAAGCGCCCCCCGATCAGCGCGGGGTCGTCCTGGTAGCCTAAGGCCTTGAAGTTCATCCTGCTCTTCGTCTCGGGATAGACCATCTGGGTGTGGTCCGGCTGGTTCATGCCGTCGGCTTTCTGGTGACAGCGCCGACACGTCACGGCCTCCACGGCGTGGCAATCGGTGCAGCCCAGGGCCTGTTTGGCGGGCGGAACCGTATGGTGCAGGGCCGTATACATTTCGGTTTTGACGAACCCCACTTTCCCCGAGAAGGGCAGTCCCATCTCTTTCATCCCTGCGGCGACGGCATTCGTCCAGTCGTAATCCTTCCAATAGCCGTCCCATAGTTGCGGCGCGACCAAGGTCTTCTTCTCGGCATCATACGGAAGCATGGCTTGATGCACTTTGAAGGGGTAAATGCGGGCCTGGGGATTTTGTCGCTCCCCGAGCGGCGCGGTGAGGCTCACCGTCCCGGAGGTCTGAATCTTGTCGCCGACCATCCGTGTTTCCCGGGTACCGTCAAACCATCGGTATGCGGGAACGACGTTCTTGCCCCACGTTAGAGCACCGAATTTCTTTTCGTAGCCCGGCATGTCGTAGGCGTCATTGACGACGGCCTGGTCCTTGCAGGCCTGGGTGAAATCCGTGGCCATCAGCGTCGGATACTCGCGGGCGAACAACGGGATATGGCAGGCTTCGCAGGACACGGTGCGGACATGGTCATCCAGATGGCGGCTGAGGACGCCCGTGATGCCATGCGGCGTCGAACCATGGCAGTCTTCGCAGGCCGTCCGACCTTCGACGACGGGTGCGGCGAAGGACAGGCCGGCCACCTGGTGCTTCGATACCCGGTGGCAATCCTGACAGCGCATGTCGGCCATTCCCATGTGCACATCGAGTTCCGCGGTTGGCTTGGCCAGCGAAGGCTCCAGGTCGCCATGCTTGAAGTTGGGCCCCCCGCCCGTGTAGAAGTGGCACCCTCCGCAATGTATACGGCCCGGGCGCCCCACGACCACTCCGGCCATTCCGGTTAGGTTCGTACGGACCGCTTCAGGGCCTTCGGTCGCGCCGTGTCTGGCGTGCCCACCGGTACTGTCGTGGCAGATCAGGCAATCGATGCCGGCGGGGTTTTGGTAATCGAAATCGGCCTTGAGCGGTCCGGATCCGATGTGGAACGCGGAGAAGTGGGCGATGTTGGGACCCATGCTGATAAAGTAGCTGTCGATGATGTCATTCAATCCTACATTGATGCTGTGTTCGTGCCCGGCGATGTCGGGCGTCATCCCTTTCCAGTTCCAGTGGGCGGTCTTGAGGATATCCTTCCCAACGGTTTCGTGGCAGGCCAGACAGCGTTCAGTGATCTGGCGCGGCGTGGCCTCTGTCGGCAGCGAGACGAGTCTGGAGTGATCCGGCGTCAGCGGGTGGTGGCAGGAGTTGCAGTCGGTAGGGGCGTTGGCTCCGGCAGGCTGCATGGCGTGGCACCCGATGCACTGGCGGTGGTAAGCGCCCTTGAGACCGATCCGGGCGGGACTGTCCGGCTCGTTGGGCAAGCCGTGACACTGTCCGCAGGCGGTTGGCACTTTCTTGGTCATGTCGTGGCAGGAACTGCATGCACCCCCGATCCGTACGTCGCCGTCCAAATGCATGGTCTTGATATCGTCCCCGACCCGGTCGTCCGGGCCTGCTGCGACACGATGGTGGCAGACGCTGCAATCGCCGCCGGTGTTGACATCGTGTGTGCGATGGCTGAAGCGGACCGGCTCAAAATAGTCGCCGCGGTTGTTGAGCAGTCCGCTGTTCAATACATAGAAGTTCCTGTAGCCGGCCGGCCTGA
>CAZXVN010000649.1:0-2427 GCA_964643945.1 uncultured Lentisphaeraceae bacterium
AATTATATTCAGATGGCGCAGAATATCCGGCGCTACAAAGGCGTGCGCCCCATATCGGAAGCGGTCGGCATGAGCCGCATCAGGATCGACGGCATTTTTGCGGACTGGGCGGACATCAAGGTCGAGTACCGCGACACAATCGGCGACACCGCGCACCGCGACTACAAAGGCTATGGCGGGCTTCATTACAAAGACGACTCAGGCCGCAACGACATCATCACCGCGAAGGTGGCGGTTGACCGCGACATCATAAACTTCTACGTGGAGACGAAGGACGCGCTAACTCCGCACACCGGCAACAACTGGATGCTGCTGCTGATTGATGCGGATCAGAATCCCGCCACGGGCTGGTACGGTTACGATTTCATCATCAACAAGCATGTGGTGGACGGGAAGACCACGACGATCCAACGCTACGACCCCAAGGCTCTCAACGGTCAATGGGTCGAGGTCGCGCGGCTCGACTACCGTTACGCGGGGCAATCCATGGAACTGGCTGTGCCGCGCAAACTGCTGGGCTTGAAGGGAGACGCGTTCACGTTCGACTTCAAATGGTGCGACAATCCAGCCGAGCTGAAAGACCCGATCTCGCTTTGCGTCAGCGGCGACAGTGCGCCCAACCGCAGGTTCAACTACCGGTGCGTCTGGAAGAAGGAATTGTAAGAAAAACTACACCGACGGCGGGCCGCCCTTTAAAGACAAGGGGTACAAGGTCGTCTCGCATCTGTACAACCAGAGCCTCAAGGAACAAGGCGGCAAATTGCAGGCCGTGGCCAACTTCAAGGGCGGCTGCCCGATCGGCGCCGAGAACTTCGAGTTTGAATTCCCAGGCACCCTGCAGAAGAATTTCTGGCAGACGGACAAGACCATGGCTCCGCAACCGCGCCAAGCAGAATTATATTCTTTGCGGCAGACCGCTGGGCAGCTTCCGATGGCTGGTGTGGGCCGTGTCCCCGATTACCGGTGAAATCGGAGGAGAGAACAGCGCCTACCAGGAATTGCAGGTTGTTCGAAAAAAAAAGGTTCCTGCGAGTTCTTCCACAGCCACCCGCGCAGTGCTATAATGACCCCATGAATAGTGCAAGAGCAGGATTGGTTCTGACGAGTTTGGTTCTGATTGCCAGTGCGGTGAGTTTATCAGCCGAGGCACCTCGGCCTGAGCATCCGCGTCCGGACCTGTTCCGCGATAACTGGATGACCCTCAACGGCGAATGGCAATTCGAAATCGACAAGGCGGCCGATGGCGAATCTCGCGGCCTGACTTACGGCAAGGAGCTGAACGCGAAGATCATGGTTCCGTTCTGTCCGGAGAGCAAGTTGTCGGGCCTCGGAATACCGACGACGGAGCACATGAAGAACGTCTGGTACCGCCGCATGTTCGCTGTGCCGCCGGCCATGAAGGGCAAGCGCATACGCATCCATTTTGGCGGGGTGGACTACCGGGCCTGGGTTTACATCAACGGCCAGCTTGCCGGGATGCACGTCGGCGAGAATGTCGCATTTAATTGCGAGGTCACCAAATTGCTCAAGGATGGCGCCAACGAAGTGGTGGTTAAGGTTCTGGATGACTTATGGTCAGGCCTCCAGCCGGGCGGCAAACAGTCTGGCAGCGATCAGAGCGCAGGCTGCTTCTACACGCGCACCACCGGCATCTGGCAGCCGGTCTGGCTGGAAGCCGTGGGTTCGTCTTTCATCGAAAACCTTTCCGTGGTTCCTGATCCCGACAACTCACGGGTTCTGATCACGGCCAAGATCAACGGTTCGGACAAGGATCTGAAACTTACGGCGGAGGCCTTTGCCAACGGAAAACTGGTTGGATCAGACACCGCCACGGGTCCCTGGCAGAACACACTGGTCCTGAACCTCAAGGAGAAGAAGCTCTGGGAGCCCGGCGCTCCGTTCCTCTATGACATGAGGCTCACGCTGTGCAGCGGCAAGGAGACCGTCGACGAAATGAAGAGCTATTTCGGCCTGCGCAAGATCACGATCGACGGCCGCAAGATCCTCATCAACGGCAAGCCGGTCTTTCAGCGGCTGAACCTTGACCAGGGGTTCTATCCCGAAGGTCTGTGGACGGCGCCAACGGACGCGGCTCTCAAGCAGGACATCGAGATGTCTATGGCCTGCGGCTATAACGGCGCGCGGCTGCACCAGAAAGTCTTTGAGCCGAGGTTTTTCTACTGGGCTGACAAGCTCGGATATCTGGTTTGGGGCGAGTATCCCAACGCCGGCTACGGCAACCAGAGGGAGGGCTTCTCGGCCGTTGTCAATGAGTGGACCGAGATCCTGCTGCGCGACCGGAATCATCCGTCGGTTGTCGGCTGGTGCGCCTTCAATGAAAACTTCGAGGGCACAGGCGAACTCCAGCAGATGATCTGGAACATCACCAAGGCCGTCGACCCGACGCGGCCCGCGCTGGAGGCCAGC
>CAZXVN010000650.1:0-3280 GCA_964643945.1 uncultured Lentisphaeraceae bacterium
CCGGCTCCTCTGGCCGATCAAGCAAAAGTACGGCCCGAAAATCTCCTGGGCCGACCTGATGATCCTCGCGGGGAACGTCGCCCTCGAGTCGATGGGGTTCACGACCTTCGGCTTCGGCGGCGGGCGCGCGGATGTCTGGGAGCCGGATGAAGACGTCTACTGGGGTTCCGAGGAGAAGTGGCTGGCCGACAAGCGCCACGCCGGCGAGCGCGACCTCGAGAACCCGCTCGCCGCCGTGCAGATGGGGCTGATCTACGTCAATCCGGAAGGCCCCAACGGCAACCCGGACCCCATCGCCGCAGCCAAAGACATCCGCGATGTCTTCGCGCGCATGGCGATGAACGACGAGGAGACGGTTGCGCTGATCGCCGGCGGCCACACCTTCGGCAAATGCCATGGAGCAGGCCCCGCGTCGAATGTCGGCCCGGAACCTGAGACCGCCCCTATCGAGGAGCAGGGCTTCGGCTGGAAGAATAGCTTCCGCAGTGGCAAAGGCCCGGACACGATCACCAGCGGACTGGAGGTCACCTGGACCACCACACCCACGAAATGGAGCAATAACTTCTTCGAGAATCTGTTCGCTTACGAGTGGGAGCTGACGAAGAGCCCGGCCGGTGCGCAGCAGTGGACACCCAAGAAGGGGGCAGGCGCAAACACGGTGCCGGATGCTTTCGACGCTAACAAACGCCACGCGCCAGCCATGCTGACCACGGACCTGGCCCTGCGCTTCGATCCTGTGTACGAGAAGATATCCAGGCGCTTCCTGGAGAAGCCTGACGCCTTCGCGGATGCGTTCGCCCGTGCGTGGTTCAAGCTGACCCACCGCGACATGGGGCCGCGCGTGCGTTATCTCGGTCCGGAAGTTCCCAAAGAGGTATTGATCTGGCAAGACCCTGTACCCGCAGCTGACCACGCGTTAATCAGCGCAACAGACATCGAACCCCTCAAGGCTAAGCTCCTGGCCTCAGGCCTCTCGATCCAGGAACTGGTCTCCACGGCCTGGGCATCAGCGGCGACGTTCCGTGGCTCTGACAAGCGCGGCGGAGCGAACGGGGCACGTATACGCCTGGCTCCGCAGAAAGACTGGGACGTGAACCAGCCGGCCAAACTCTCTAAGGTTCTGCTCGCCCTTGAAAAGGTGCAGAAAGAGTTTAACAGCCAGCAATCCGGCAACAAGAAAGTTTCTTTGGCTGACCTGATCGTTCTGGGCGGTTGCACCGGTGTCGAGCAAGCGATCAAAAATGCAGGCCAGACAATGAAGGTCCCCTTCTCTCCCGGACGCACAGATGCGACACAGGAGCAGACAGATGCGGCCTCCTTCGCCGTGCTTGAACCGGTTGCTGACGGCTTCCGCAACTTCCAGAAGAAAAAATACGCGGTCCGTGCAGAGGAGTTGCTGGTCGACAAGGCGCAGTTGCTGACCTTGACGGCGCCCGAGATGACGGTGCTGATCGGCGGCTTGCGGATGCTGGACACCAATGTCGGTTCAACCAAGCACGGTGTGCTAACGGAGCGTCCGGGGATGCTCACGAACGACTTCTTCGTGAACCTGCTCGATATGGGCACCACGTGGAAGCCAACCTCAAAAGACAACGACATGTTCGAGGGTCGTGATCGAGTATCTGGGAAAGTCAAATGGACAGCAACCCGTGTCGACCTGGTCTTCGGTTCAAACTCCCAGCTCCGGGCACTGGCGGAAGTCTACGCATGCAAGGACTCCCAAGAGAAGTTCCTGAACGACTTTGTCGCTGCCTGGAACAAGGTCATGAACCTGGACCGCTTCGACCTCCGCTAAACAGTTATTTCTTCAGTTCAGCGGCGCGGGCTTCGAGTTCGGTCCATCGGGTGAAGACGGTTTCGAGTTCTTTTTCCGCCAGTATCAACCGCGTCTGGGCGCGCTCGAACTCAGCAGGAGCCTTCTGGTAGAACGCCCCATCGCAGAGCTTTTCATGCAGGACGCGGATCTCCTCTTCCAGCTTTTCAATCACAGCGGGAAGCTCTTGCAAATCACGCTGGTCTTTGTAGCTCAGACGAGTGGAAGACGTGCGGATTGCAGGAGCACGTGCTTCTGCAGCAGCTTTGCTGGCTGCCGCTTTCAATTCCGCTTCCTTTGCACGCTGCGCAAGCCAATCCGCATAGCCGCCGGGATAAAGATCCACCGTGCCATCCCCTTCCAACACAAAGGTACTTGTGACCACATTGTCCAGGAAGGTTCGGTCATGACTGACGAGCAGCAAGGTGCCTTCATAACCCATCAACTGTTCTTCGAGCAGCTCAAGCGTCTCGATATCGAGATCGTTCGTGGGTTCATCCATGACCAGCAGATTGCCTGGATTTAAAAAGAGTTTTGCCAAGAGCAAACGGGCACGTTCACCGCCTGAGAGCGCACTGACCGGGGTCCGCGCGCGCTCGGGTGTGAAGAGAAAATCACCCAAGTAGCCATGCACATGCTTGCGGACGCCGCCGATCACCAGCTCCTCCTTGCCCTCGGCCACATTTTCAATGACGCTTTTATTCAAATCCAATTGGGCGCGCAACTGGTCGAAGAAGGCGATCTGCACACGCGAGCCTTCGTAAACTGTTCCGCTGGTCGGAGCCAACCGTCCGCACAACAAATTGAGGAGCGTGGTCTTGCCAGACCCATTCGGACCAATAATACCAATACGCTCACAGCGAAAGATTTTATTCGTGAAGTCGTGGATAATCGGATCTCTGCCTGGATACGCGAAAGCGAGATTCGTAATTTTCAAGACCTGCGCACCGGATGAGCCGCCAGAATCCAACGACAGACGACTCGTGCCAGACTGCGTGCGGCGCTGGGAAAACTCCTGGCGTAATTTCTGCAGGGCCATGACGCGCCCCTCGTTACGGGTCGTACGCGCCTTGACGCCACGACGGATCCAAGCCTCTTCCTGCGCCAGCTTCTTGGTCTTGCGTTCCCAGAAGACCTCTTAATCGCTGATCAAATCTTGTTTACGCTGCACAAAAGTCGAGTAATCGCAATCCCAGCCTGCGAGCTGGCCGCGGTCTAAGTCCAGAACCTTTGTCGCCACACGCTTGAGGAAGGAGCGATCATGCGTCACAAAGAGACATGCACAACGGCTCTCACGTAAAAACTCCTCCATCCATTCGATGGACTCGATATCCAGATGGTTCGTCGGTTCATCCAGCAACAGCACATGTGGATCAGACAACAGCGCATGCGCCAGCAGGGCGCGACGACGCAGTCCGCCAGAGAGCGAATTGAAGAGCTGGTCGCCATCGAGTCCAAGCTGCATCA
>CAZXVN010000651.1:0-8310 GCA_964643945.1 uncultured Lentisphaeraceae bacterium
CACGCGCGTGAGGTACGCCTGGTCGGCGGTGATCCAACTGTTGTACGCGAAGCGCCGGCCCTGGCCGTCGCTGGCGCCCTGCGCGACAAGGTAAGCCTTGCCGTCGGGCGAGTGCCGCAGCGCTTTGCCAAAATCGACGAAGTGCGGCGCGCCGATCTTGACCGGCTCGCCCTTGAGCGCGTGTTCGCCGAAGAGCGGCTTCTCCGGCGTGCAAGGCGTCTGCGTCCACGTCTTGCCGAAGTCCTTCGAGGTGCGGAAGCCGACGAACGGCCCGAGCCACGGCCAGTTGTAGAGGATGCCGTCGTCGCGCCGGATGCCGCCGCTCGGGTGCAGGCAATACGTGCCGTAGTACCAGACGCCGTCGTACACCAGGCTGCCGCACGGGTAGCGCCCCTCATAGGGCCGCGGGCTGGACTTGAAAACACCTTGGTTGGTGACGGCCAGCTTGAGCGGGTCGTCGCCCAGAATCGTGGCGTGCCCCGTGGTCGCGCCGTCACCCCCCGAGCCGGAGCCGAGACCGTTGACGTTGCCGTCGGTCCACGGCGAATAGAGGTTGCCGTCCGCGGCCCACGAAGGATACCAGGTGTCCGCGCCCGTGTACTCGGCGTGGCGGCCGGTGAAAGCCAGCCCGGCAATGGTCTCGGACTTCGGATACGGGCAATCCGGCGGCACCTGGCTCGGCCACGGCGTGAAGGCGTTTGCCGGAGGCGGAGGCGGCGCGTCGATCACGGCGGAGGTCACCGGCTCGGCCGCCAGGGCGCACGAGGCGACCCACAGCGTACAATAGATGGCGTTGGCGGTTTTGTTCATAATACTCCTAAAGCGGGGCTCCAAAAACCTTCAGCTCGGCAAGCTTGGGGCGGTCGGGTTTTCCATCCGCACCTGTCTGTGAATACCAAGAGAAGCGGACATACCTCGCCTGCGCCTTTTTTTCGTGACGGTACGAGGTCAAGCATTCCTTGTTGCCCGGATTGTCAGCATACACGATCCACGCCGTGTTGTCACCCGACGTTTCCAGCTTGTAGGCGATCGCCTTGCGGCCCTTGACATCCTCGACGGCGGGGAACCACTCCACCGCGGTTATCCCGTGCGGAGCGCCCAGGTCAACCGTGAGCCACTGCGGCGCCCCGCCGTTGGGAAACCACTTCACATACCAGTCGTCATCGCCGCCGCAGTTCCCGTCCACCGCCTTGGCCGACCGCATGAAGGACTCCACATTGCAGCCCTCCGGCTCGGGTGTCGAGCAGGTCGTGGCCTTTCCCAAGGCGACATTCCCCTCGTCCGCGCGGACAGCCTTGGCAACAAGGTCCCAGTACCCGGTGAAAAACTGCTCCATGCCCACCTGATAATACGGCTTAAAGGTCACCCGCCTAGCCGCATCATCGGTGCCGGTAAAGGTCAGCGGTTTACCCTTAACCGGTTTGAACCAAGCGTCCAGGTTGTTGATCCACGCACGCGGATTGCCTGCATCGGCAACGAGTTCGCTCAAGTAAGGCCGCGCCCCGACCCCGACCAGCACGAGCGGCCCGTACAGAAAAGCCGTCTGGGTGGCCTTGTTGGGCATGGGCTCCTGGGTGAACGCCATCGGCAGCGACACGTCGATCCGGTCGCCCTCTTTCCATGTGCGCGTGAGCATGGCATAGGTCGCCGGCGTGGCGCCGACGGCTTGCGCCTTGCCGTTGACTTTGACCGCGAACCCTTTCGCGCACCAGCCGGGCCTCCGGATTCCGATGGCCGCCGCAGTGGGAACGGAAACATGCACGGTGATGGTAGACGCCTGTCCGGCAGGAAACGCGGTGACCTGCTCCAGGCGCAGCTTCTTCTCCGGCCAGTCGACCGTGGAGGCGATGAACAGGTTGACGTAAAGGGCGGCGGCGTCGTGGCTGTAAACGGTCTCGCCGAATTTGGCGAAACTCTCAAGCCCGGTGCCGTTGCAGCAATAACAGCCCTTCAGGTGCGACCGGAAATCCTTCACCGTGTTGGCGTTCAGCGGCTGGTAATAGGTCTTCCAGCCGGTGGCCAGATCCTGGCTGCCCAGAATCGAATTGAAAAGCGAGCGCTCGAAATACTCCATGTACTTGAGGTCGCCCGTGATCAAGAAAAGGCTGCGGGTGATCTTTAACAGGTTGTAGCTGCAACAGGTCTCCTGCGCGAAACGGGACTGCGTGTCCGCGAGCGACCGGGCGCCGGGGAAGCCCTCGTGGACGCTGGTTCCGCCCGTGGCGTAGCAGCGGCGGCCCGATCCCGCGACGAAGTCCCAGAAGTTGCTGCTGGCTTGGATATAAAAGGCGTCCTTCTCGTGTTCCGCGGTTCGTGCGACGCCGACCATCTTCGCGAGGACGGTATTGGCGTGACCACCCACGGCATCCTTGCCTTGGGCGAGTGCGGTCAGCATGGAGCCGCGTTCCTCCCACTGCCGGGAAAGCTCTTTGTGCACGGGATTTCCGGTGGCGATGTACAGGTTTTCCAGCGCCTCCTGCATGCCGCCGAACTCGACCCGCTTCACCGCCTCCCACTGGCTCTTGGCGGTATAGTCGTCCTGCTTGGCCTTGATCCACTCAGCCAGTTGCGTCGCGATGGACAGCGCCTGCCGGCTGCCGGCGACCCGGTGAGCGGCCAGCAGGCCTTCCAGAAGCTTGTGCATGCGGAACCAGACCACGCCGTCGAGTTTTGTGGGCTCGAACTCGCCCTCCGGAGAGGCAAAAAGATACTTGCCGCCTTGGGCCGCCTGACACTTGCCGAGTTCGGCAACCATGTAGGTAACACGCTCGAGCAGGGCGGGGTCGCCGGTCTGCGCATACGCCAGGGAAAGGGCCGACAGATAATGGCCCTCGTAAAATCCGGGGAACGCTCCGCCCGGTTCCGGACGGGCCCAGCTCTCGAGCGGCTTCGCCTCCCGAGTCGGGAGGCCCGCCTGAAAACGGAAACAATACAGCGCCCGCTCGACCCCGATCTCCTCCAGAGCCTTCAGGTTGGTCTGCATGGCCGCCTTGAAATCGCCGTCGAGCAAACGGGTTTGCGACAGCGGAAACGGCGTCATCACGTCGCCTGTCGCGGCGGTAAGAACACAGCCGGTCAGCACACACGAGCCGATGAATGAAGAGCCTTTTTTTCGAACACACATGCTTTGGAACCTTTCCTTGATTTTAGTAGCGGTTGGCATTGAGGGGATACCGGCAAGCCGGTCGCCTGCCGCAGATCGGAGGCCAGGACCCCGGCGGTTTCCTTGAGGGCCGCGCTGGCAGCCACGGCGGTCTTGGCATTCAGCGTGAAGGTTCCTTCCTTGGCCTCCATCTTGGCTGGCTTGGGCAGTAGCGCCGGCAAGGCCACGGGCTTACTGGTGGCGCCGGCCTGCCCCTCTGCGGACAGGCATAATGTGGCCATCACCACCACAGACACTGCCGCAAGGCCGAGGGCCATGGTTCGCGAAAGAGCGCCCTTGAGCAAGAACAGCGCAGAGATACAAGTGACGATACGTTTCATAGACTGCTCCTCAGAACTCCCAGCCCTTGCGGATGTAGGGCTTGAGCAGCGCGTTGGCCGCGTCGTTGCCGGCGAACGCCTGCTTACCGCTATTCCACACGCAGTTCATGGCGAAATCCGATACAGACCTGACCCGTGCCACGGAACGTCAGCAGAGAAGGATCCGTCGAACAGGCCTAAATCCTTCTTTGCCCACAAATCTCGCACTCTGCACGCGCCAGACAGGCCAAGCTCTTCCCATGTCACGTTTACCCCCAGCCCTTTTTCCTTTCCATCTGCATTTTCGCGTGCATCGTAAATCACAAACCGGACCGTCGGACGTCCCTTTTGCTCCACCCCGCCGGCATCAAGCCCGCCTCTTGCCTTGAAGCGTTTCGACCCTTCGGGCAGATTGTAAACAATCATCGAGGGCGAATGTGTCCCGACCCCGTGCGCCACCGCCTGTCCGTTGACTTTCATCTCTTTGCCGCCCACTCCCCTGTTAACAAGCGGCTGATTCCACCCTGATGTAGCCGAGATCCACTTGAGATCGGTCAGTTTAACCTCGCCAGCGGCTGTTTCCAGGCGTGGCTCCATCCAGTCAGCATGGTCACAAGCGTAGCCGTCGCCGCCATCTTCGACAACGAGATAAAGCTGTTTCGCCTTCGACACATCAACCTCGATGTCAACCGCCTGGCCCGGCGTATTGGTATTCACAATGGGACTCTCATACAGCGGCTTCCCGAAGGTCTGCATGTCGCGCGTATTAAACAGTGCAACGTACTTATCCTTCGAACCCGGCACATCCGCAGCCCACGCAATCAGCGGACCTTTCCGCCATAGCTGTCTGTTGTTTTCGCTCTTCTGATTCACATCCAGAACCTCGCCCGCAGTGATAAGCGATTCGGTAAACGCATCATTGCGCGGCATCTGCCCGCCAATCATCAGCGGCGAGCGCGCCATGCACCACAGCGTCATCATCGTCTTTTGCTCTTCCGGCGTAAATTTCGCAGGTTCACCGCCGGTCCACATGCGCAGGTAACCCAGCGGCAGCATGTCGGCATCCGGCCAGTGCCCCGGGCCTCGGAACGGAGTCCAGAGGTGACAGCGCTCAAACTGCTCCTTGAGCGCACGCCAATCGTCCCAGAAATCGCCGCTGATGCGCCACAGATTTGCGTTATCCTGGACATGAGCCCCCTGTTCCAGCGGCGTAGCACCAGGCGATGTGCTCAGCACGATCACCCGCCCGGTTTTATCAATCGCCTTCCGGATCGCCTCAACTTCTCCCTTGTGGTACGGAGAAGACAGGTCATCACACTTCACGAAATCCACGCCCCATTCCGCAAACATCTGGTAAAGCGCATCATACCATGCCTGTCCGGCCGGCTTTGAGGTATCCACTCCCCACATGTCGGGACACCAGCCGCATGGCCGCGTCTTGTCCGCCGCGTCTGCCGCATGCCACGTGCTGTTAGCAATCGGCAGATTCTTTTCAACAGCCGGCTTTGGAATACCTCGCATGATGTGAATCCCGAATTTCAGCCCCTTGTTGTGAACATAATCCGCAAGAGGCTTGAACCCCTTGCCGTTGACAGCAGACGGGTGCCGGTTCGTGGCAGGCTGAGGTCGGCCATATTCATCCATGATGATCACAGGACTCGCTGGACAATACATATCCTTCGCAGTTGCTTCGTACCACTGAATATCAACCACGACGTACTGCCATCCATACTTCGCCAGTTTCCCTGCCATGTAATCGGCATTCGCCTTCACTTCTGCCTCCGGCACAACAATCCCCCAACTGTCATAACTGTTCCAACCCATCGGTGGAGTCTGGGCCCATTCGTGAAACTTCTTAGCCGAAGCAGATGCAGTCTCTTCTGCCATAGTCACTGAAAACAGCCCCGACCACGTCACTCCAGACAAGATGCCAACCAACAGAACTCTCCGTTTCATAATCAAGCCTTTCAACATGGAATTTCCAATAATACAAACCGGATTAAAACTGCACGGCCCAGACGATGTTTGTTGTCGCCGCTGGCGTATAGGCGATGCGCAGCACCGCGCCCTCGGTGCGGACTTGTGCCGCGTCGCCCGCCATCGTTGCCCCGCGGCAGACGAACGGTGCCGGGACGTGGATGGCAAGCTCGTATGGATCATCAATCACCACGCGGCTGTGGCCGCTGAGCGTGCGGGTCTTTTCTTTCCACGTCACCTCATCCAGCTCCGCTCCGCCCTGGCTGATGTGGCGGCTGGTGGAGAGCAGTTGCGGACGGTCAAGCCGCGGCCTGATGGCATAGGTGCGCGTGCCGCGCGGGCCCAGCGCTTCAACCTCAAAGCCGCCATTGCTCACGGCCACCAACTTGCGCGTCCAGAATTCCCAGACAAGCTGGTCGTCGCCGAGCCCGAGGTCGCGGAAACGCACGGTCGCGGCGGGTAATGGCTGTTCTCCGAAGTTCAGATGACTCAGGACGGCCCAGTGTTCAAACGGACGGTCAATTTCCATCAGCCACCAAGGGCAGACAGTCCCTCCGCCGTAGTCATAGAGCTGCCCCGGAAAACTGAATAGCACCGGCGAGGCGCGGCGGGCACCTTCCAGCGCCTTGCTGTTCCGGTAAACCTCCGCCTTGTCGCTGAGCATCAGCATGGCGCCGGCCATCGACACCACCGTCGGCCGGATAACGGTGTCTTCGAGAAGACCGCTGACAGCTTCGGTTTTTAATACATCGCCTGAATCAACGGCCTTGCGGGCGGGCAGAATATCGCAGTGGTCCGGGTCGTTGCGCCAGATAACGCCATTCCAAGAGTTATAGCACTGCAGCGATCCTGGCCCGAAGCCGTCGCCGCCCAGCCGGCACGCATCCGCCAGCCCGGTGACCTCTGGTATCACACCCCAGCAGGCGAGGACAAAGGTTTCTTCGCCTAGCTCCGCACGCGCCGCCTTCAGGTAACTGCGGAAACAGTCGTCACGCGTGATGCCCCGTGCTGCCATATCGGGAAGACAGTGATCAATACTGTCGTACAGCCGGTGGCGCAGTCCGTCGATCTTTACGTAACCATACCCCGCGGCGCGAACGCCACGGTAGATCGGCCTTATCAAGGTGTCGGCTGCCGCAGGAATGGTCGCATCGATGCAGTAGTCCTTCCAGTCCGGCGTCCGGTAAGGTGCGCCATTCGTTCCACGCACAAACCAGCCGTCCTGTTCAGGAAAGACCGGCGCATCCTTGTAGACCGAGGTAATCCAGACACCGGGGGTAAAGCCCGCAGCCCTCACGGAATCCGCATAGCCCTGCATGCCTCCCGGAAACTTGTTATTCCAGTTGAGCCACTTTTCGGGCGCACCCTGGGCGATCTCGAAGCAGTCGTCGATTTGGATAAAGCGGTAGCCATAATCTGCCATGTGCTGTTCACGCCATACATCCAGAAGGGATTGTGCATTTTTCTGGTTGAAGCCGCCGCCGTAGGCCCACCAGGAACACCAGCCGGTGATGGAATCCTGCCGCATTTTCTTCGTCCAGGGCGTAAAATGTTTGATGCCTTTGTGCTGCTGGTAGTAGCGGGGACAAAAGGCCAGCGCCAGCTCCTTTCCGCTGCACTGGATTTCAAAGGTCATCCTTCCGGATTTCTGCTTGCCGGGTACGATGCGCGTCTGTCCGTCAGCCGGACCCGTCAACACCCAGTCCAGATGGCGGTCGTAGATGCCGTTGTTGCGCAGGTTGCGGCTCACGCCCACGCTCGTGCGCACCAGAGGGAACCGCTTCTGGGCGTCCGACTTTGTCTCGGCCGCGAACGCCTCGTCGCTGCCCGTGACCGTACCGCGCAACACCAGCCCCGTGCCGGCGTTGGTCTGGGCCAGCGCCAGGCGCAGCACCTGTTCCACCTTGTTGCTGCCGGTCGCGGACTGTGCGAGCACGACCTCATCGCGCCGCGCCGCGCGCTCGCCCTGCGGTGTGCAGACGAGGATCTTCGCCTCGAGAATAGTCTCATCGCTGTAGCGCAGCTTCAGCGAACCGCTCGACGGTTTCCAGATCACCTCGGCCGGCGCATTGGCGGGAGCCGCGTGCGGCGCAGGGGCGGCTGCGGCCAAACCGCAAACCGGGATCAGCGCCAATAAGATCAGCAGATTAGTATTGTTCGTCTGTCGAGTAGGCATTTAGCACTCTCCTTTTGCATTCGCGTTGTGAGAGCTACCTCAGTGGAGGCGCGATATCCTTCACTACGGTCAGCGGTACAACACCGCAGGCATCTTTCCAGCCCTTTTTCCCGCCAAGGTAATGGGCAACGGCCACAAAACGGTTCGTCGTGATGCGAAAGACATAGCAATCACTCTGGGGATCAGCACAGTTTATGGGTGGACCATGCTTAAACCCGCCAGACGCAAAACAGTCGAACCGGGGTCCGCCAGCACCAAACTCCTTGTAGTCAACATCATTGGGAAAGAACTCGTGATTCGTAATGTGCGTGTGGCCATACAGAATCGCCAGGACATTCGCTTTCCTGATTACCTCGTAAAGCTCCTTGCGCTTGTCCTTATCAATGCTGGCCCCGTCGAAATGCTGAACGATGACCAGCGGGGTCGGCGGGGGCGCAATAGTGGTCAGATAGTTCATGAGAAACGCCAGATTCTTTTTCGGATCCCATTTGGGCGGCTGCACGTTCTTAGGTTCCGGCATGCCCTTGCGTACGGGACTGCTCGGTGGCGCGTAGCTGGAACCCGGATACAAATTCATGTGGATAAAGTGCACACCCTGCCATACCCAAGCGTAATCTAGCCCCTCGTCCGAGATCTTCGACACCCTCTTGGCGTTTAGCATCGCCTGGTTCCGGGCACGAAGGCCCGCTGTTATC
>CAZXVN010000652.1:0-5092 GCA_964643945.1 uncultured Lentisphaeraceae bacterium
TGAAGGATTTGTTCTATTCTGTTTTTTAAATACATACACCCACGCCCACCGACATCTACACGGCTCTGAACACTCTTTCCCTACACGACGCTCTTCCGATCTCAATAACCTGAATTCTCGCAAACAACTTGCTTCTGCCTACAGTTCGTTGGCAGCACGCATCTCGGCGACACACTCTTTCCAGCCAACCGCCAAGCTGTATTTCGGAACAAAAACCGTAAACCGTTAACAGTAAATCGTAAACCGGGCGGTTCACGTCCCACGGCTCACGGCTTACGGCTCCCTCCCCGCGGTTCACGGCTTACGGTTTACGGTTCACCGCTTACGGCTCACGGCTTACCGTTCACGGTTCACGGTTTACGGCTTACGGTTTACGGCTTACCGCTTACCGTTCACGGCTTACGGCTCACGGCTCAGGTATGGTGTTTACAGGAGTCAATCAGCCACCCACATAAAAATTAAACCGGATGCAATCCCCCGTGCAGGTGGATGATATCCGGCGGTATTAACAACGGCGCGAGCACCGAGATCTTTTATTCCGATTACAGGCTCGATACGCAAGCAGGACGCTTGTACCCAGCCATCTCAAGTAAGTTACAATCCAACTTGCTGGTTTTATTTACCGCGTCTGTATCCAAAATCTCTAATTCGGAATTCAAAATCCCCCGCCCCTGCTCTCAGCCCCAACCGATCCGCAAACAGATTTGATTAACTGGTCATATTGGCGACTCACGTTTTTACGCTCGAAAGCTTGTGTGACATATTCATAGGCTTTTATCCCTTGTTTTTGAAGCTCTTTCCTACGCGCCTTCATCGTGAGGATCGCCTGTGCCAAATCAGCCGGATCATTACTGGAAACAATAATCCCACCACCCGAGGTCATTATACAATTTGCCAAGTCAGAACCAGGTGTTGTCACAGCCAAGATCGGTTTCTTGTTTGCCATGATCCTATAGATCTTGGATGGGATGCCGTCTGAATGCGCATCCAAGGTCTGCCCCACATAGAACACATCCGTTGTCGCATAAATCAACGGCATCATTGAATATGACTGGTAATCGACCACATGAACATTCGTGCTATTATCGCATTGCACTATTCGATTTAAGTCTGATTTTTCCGTGCCATCGCCGATGATCAGAATGGTTACGTTAACTTGCTTTTGCAGCAACTTCCCGGCTTCAACTAGAATCGCCAAATTCTGTGGTATGCCTATATTCCCAGCATAGGTGACAACAAAATGATCCTCAATCTGATATTGCTGCGAAAACTCATTTATCCGGGGAACCTCAACAACATCCGCAAAATCAACAAAATTTGGGATCAACCAAGCCTTCTTTGGATCTGTGATCCGTGTCGCAACTTTTTCCTGAATGGATTCGGTAATCGATGTCACCGCTGCCGACCGATTGTATATAAATTTTTCTATAGCAGATAAAACTCTAATCAACCCCTTATTTTTGATCACGCCTAAATTAATTGCAATGTCTGGATAGAGTTCCTGAACATTGTAGATGTATTTGGAACGGGTCAGCCAAGCAATAACACAAGCATTAATGCCGATCGATAACGGTGGAGACGGCACGAGTATGACATCCGATTTAAATCGAATACAGACACCGATGATCGTACTGAAAAAATGAAAGCTTAACCAAGATGCGATCCGAAGCAATTTGTTGCAATGCTTATCGGGCATTGCGATATGGTAAACAAGGATGTCCTTGAACTGGCTCTTCTTGATAATCCCCAAAAACATGTTTTGCAGCAGTTGCTCAGCTTCAAGATGCGGATCGCGATGATAGTGTGGAGTCGTGGTGATGACGCAAACATCATGCCCGTAAATTTTTAAATCCTCGGCAATTCCCGATATGATGTGCGCCGTGGACACATTATCCGGGCTAAAGATCAAGCTAAGAATGAGTACTCTTGCCACAACAAGCCCTTACTTCTGCCACACGACCCGGTTCACATAATCCGTATAACTCAGAATAATCCGAACCACCTTGTCCGAAATATTCGGCATGGAGTAATCACTTACAAGCCGTAATTGCGCCTCTGCGTCTCCGCGCCTCTGCGTTAAATTTTCTTCTCTCCCGTTCGATGTTGGGCGTTCAATGTTCGATGTTCGATGTTCGTCTTCTCTCCCCCCTCCACTCGTCTCTGCGCCTCCGCGTCTCTGCGTTAAATCCCCTCCCACAACTTTAGAACTCTCGAACTTTAGAACTTTAGAACTTCCTCCCTCTCTCTCCCCTCTGCCCTGCGTTTCCAGTTGTGCCAACCCCTGCATGATACGCTCGGGTGCGAGCCCGACCATCATGACAGATGCCTCTTCCATCGCTTCCGGACGTTCATGCGCCTCGCGGATGTTGAGCGCAGGGAAGTTGAGGATTGAAGACTCTTCCGAGATCGTACCGCTATCGGAGAGCACAGCCTTGGCATGCATCTGCAACGACAGATAGTCGCTCAACCCCAGCGGCTTCATCAGACGAATGAGCGGATTGAAAACGACCCCCTTTGCCTCGATCATCTTGCGGGTGCGCGGATGGGTGCTGACAATGACCGGGAAGCCATACCGCTCCGCGATCAGATTCAAAGTAGACACAAGGTTGGCAAAATTCCGTTCCGATGAGATGTTCTCTTCGCGATGCGCGCTGACGACAAAGTAGGGTAGAGCCTTTCTATGTGAACGTCCAACATCCAACGTCCAACATCCAACGTCCAACCCAACCTCTTTTGTTCGATGTTCAATGTTCAATGTTGAATGTTCGATGTTCGCAATTAGCCCCAACCTCTCTAGCACATCCGACGCCTGAATCTTCGACATGTAGTGGTGGATAACCTCATACATGGGACTGCCGGTCTTGATGATGCGGTCCGGCGGCAAGCCCTCGCGAAGAAGGTAATCGCGTGCAATGTCGCTGTAGGTCAGATTGATATCCGAAATGTGATCCACGATCTTGCGGTTGGACTCCTCAGGGACGCGCTGATCGAAACACCTGTTCCCTGCCTCCATGTGAAAAATCGGAATATGCCGTTTCTTTGCGGCGATAGCACAGAGACACGAGTTGGTATCGCCCAGCACTAGGAAGGCGTCGGGGCGCACCGCTTCCAGCACCGGCTCGATCTTAATCAGAATCTGACCGGCGGTCTCCGTCGCGCTCGCCCCGGCCGCATTCAAAAAACAGTCCGGCTTGCGCAGTCCTAGGTCTTCAAAGAAGATCTCATTCAGCTCATAGTCATAGTTCTGCCCCGTATGCACAAGGACATGCTCGATGGCCGACGACGCATCGAGTTTCTTGATGACGCAGGAGAGCCGGATGATCTCAGGACGCGTGCCGACAACGGTGAGGACTTTTAGTTTTTTCATGGAAGACCTTTTTGAGAGAAAGAGAACATCGAACATCCAACATCGAACGTCCAACCTTGCTAGTTTAATGTTCGTGTTGCTTCACCTTTTGCACGGTCTGAATACTTTTGACGAAAATTCTGATAAGTTCGTCAGTTTCCACAATTAAACTTTTGACATCGGTCTCGCTCTCTATCAGAGGAACACGACGAATTAACAACAGCCAACGATACGATTCGCGCAGCTCTTTCAAACAGATTTTCATCTTGTGCGTGAAATCGGCCGGAGACTCAGCGGATTGTGCTTCACCATGATTTGGCAAAGCCGAGGTGCCAGAGCGAATTAACTGTCCTGCAACATGATTGCCCACTCGCGAATTGGGCAACTTCTCGCAGATGCGAATGATCAACACCGAGTAATCTAAAAGCCGTTCCTCTAAATCGTACGCTCGTTCTAGCATATCTCTTTGCCTTTTGTTCGATGTTGAATGTTGGATGTTCGCTATCAATGTTCAATGTTCTAAACAACATCAAAGAACGTATCCCCATCTTTCGCATCATACCACTCGTTAATCCAAAACTGAGTATACAGCACCTCATCCCCTGTATTCGTGATGTTATGTGTATACCAGATCGGCATATCCACATACGCTGGCTCTTCGCCGTCTAATTCAAAATTCAGTATCTCTTTCGTCCCAATTTTCCGCAACTGGATGCGTGCTTTGCCCTTGATGACGGTAAACCGTTCAATCTTGCGGGTATGATAATGATTACCACGTGTAACGCCTGGGACGGTCGTCGAGAAAGAGACTTGCCCTCCAACACCCAGACGGATCGTCTCAATAAATGTTCCTCGCGCATCCAAATGTTTAACTAATCGAACAGGAAACATCGAGCCTATATCACAATAGCTACGAAACGTATTGAACAAATTCAAGTCATTCCGGTCCTTTAAAACAGGGATAAAACCCTGCGCTAAATAGTGCGTTTTGAAGGTTTCAAATAAACGCAAGACATCCGTAACCTTTCGCTCAAAATCATAAGGCACTTCGATACGTTGGATACCCCCAGGATGAGTACACTGATTTAAAAGATACTCGCAAAGAGATCCCACATAGATCAGCTTAACATCCGCATCCGTTTGGATGCCTGGTGTTTCGCCATGCGTCAACTGATATGCAAAGGTTGCTACGAACGAGTTATAACACGGTCTTCCAAATGGGCCGAATACATTAGGAATCACAAGCCCTGTGAAGTTCGCCCCCCTTCGCTTCGCCCATGCTTCCAGCAATTCACGCCCTTCGCGCTTAGAGCGGCCATAAATATTATTCCTCTCCTCTTGGGTTGAGGAGGAAAATAGGACATGCCGCGAAACCTTCTCTGCTTCCATTGCATCAATTAACTGCGACACGAGGCGAATATTTGTCCGATAAAGCTCATCTTCACTGGAACACCGATTCACAGCCGCCAAATGCACAATCACATCACATGACCGCACAAACTCACGCATTTTTTGTTCCTCTGAAAAGAATGCATCTTCAAAAGGGATGCGCGTATACTTCTCGGGATAGAGACCAAGTGTGTTAAACAAATGCGTCCCGACAAACCCTGTTTGCCCTGTAATGCCTATTTTCATTTGGTTCTTCTGAACTTCAATGTCCGATGTTCAACGTTCGATGTTGGATGTTCGCTATCTTTTCTCCCACGTTCAATGTTGGATGTTCAATGTTCGATGTTGGACGTTCGC
>CAZXVN010000653.1:0-2696 GCA_964643945.1 uncultured Lentisphaeraceae bacterium
CTTTCGATATGACCTGTTCTTCCATCGCTTGCGGCTTTTCATCCCGGTCTGTGCCGAGTTTTTGAGGCTGGGTGCAGGTTCCCTGACGCTGGTCGTCCGCGTCCAGTTTTGTAAGTTCGAAGTTTAGCGCTTCGGGAACGCACGGGGCGAGGGAAAACGCAGACGCGCATTCCTGTAACCCGCAAACAGCCGTCCTTACCGCGCCTTCTCCACCGCCGCCCGCAGTTCCTCCGCGCGTTCAGCGTGGTCGTAGCGGGCCGCTGTCGCGTCCTCGGTCCAGCCCCCAAGCCGGTGGCCAGGTCGTCCGACACCCTGGCCTCGCTCAAACTTGCTCAATATCTTCCGTTTGGAATAAGAGAGACATTCGCGGACTAAAAAAAGATGCTGACGATAGTTGAAATGGCGCTGATATCATACCGACATCCGTCTCCGTTGTGCGGCGCATGACCTTGCCGTCTTTCGTCCTGATTTTGAAAAACCAGTTCTTACAACCCGGCTGTTTGTAGAGTGCCGTTTCTACACCTCCGCTCATATAGTCCATGATGTAAAAACAAGGGCTTTATAGCATAACGAGGGCATATTTTGCAAGCGCTATTTTGTTTCTTCTACTTAATCTATAACGCTTTATGACTTTACATCCCATATTCTGTGGCAGGTTCGAGTCCTGTAGCGCCAACCAGTTTTCACGATGGATCACGTATAATCTCCACGGCATATCCCGGCAGTGTCCTTTGCACAGAAGCGTTGTCACGGTACGTCGCACAGTCCTTGCGGGTATTGATCAGAACAGCTCCTGCGGGCTTCCCCCCTTGCGTCACCCGCTCCGCCACCACGACCCCGTCGTCGCACAGAATCCCTGCCTGAGGCGCCAGGTGTCCGATCAAGGCCTTCAGCCAAGCATCGTCCGGTTGCGTACCCAAAAGGATCACGCGGCCCTTGCCGACCGGGCACTCCACCACCGCCGCCATTCCTTCCAACGGGCCGCCCGAATACGTGGCCAGCACATGCCTGTCCGGTTGGCGGATTTCATAGGCGTCACACCACCACCGGCACCCGATTGTCCCGCTGTCCACCTTGAGTTTTGTAACCCCGCCCGGCGGCAGCCGGTGGCGCACATGGATGCCCAGCCACTTTTCAAACTCAGCGCCATAACAGCCATCCCGGTGCGCCGTGGATTCCGGCGTACGGCAGGCTGACAACGGACCCAGCACCCACGTCCCGCCCTGCTCAACAAAATGTCTCATGCGAGTCATCAAATCAGCGTCAATCGCCGACAGGTAGGGTGAAGCTACCACCTGATACTTGTCAACCGACGCACCCGGCATAATCACGTCCCTTGAGACGCCTGACTCAGCGAGCAACCGATGAAATGCGGTGATTGATGAGTCATAGTCAAATCCAGCCGCAATGGAACTGGCCTCGAACTGCCATTGTACCGGCACGCCGTAATGCAGGGCGACCGCGGCGGGCTTCGGACGCGTAGTCCGCATCCAGTCGGCATGTGCGGCCAATTCTCCAGCCACCGTACGGATCTCCGGCGTATTGGCGCATTCATCGCCCCATGGATAAACCACGCTGCCGTGCTCCAACTCCTGCCCGGCCCAATGCGCCCGCCAAAGCCAGAAATTCACAGCCTCGCCGCCCAGCGCGTAGGTGAGCCACATTTTGGCGCGCAGTGCGCCGGGCGTGAAGACAAGCGAGTCCCCGTCGCCTACCGAGGTAGCGGCCGCATGATTGGCAGTCGTCTCTGCCAGCCAGAACCGCTTTCCCAGCGGCCTCATCCAGTCAGCCTCAAACGCATAGCGCAACAGGTTGCCGGCATCAGCGTAACTGTCCGTACACACGATATCCAGATCTTCAAAGAGCCTTTCGTAATCGATCCGCTGGTATACCGGATTATGCGCATTCGTTGTCACGGGCCGGCCGGTCTTGCGGCGCAGCACCCGGGCCTGGGCATTGCAGAAGTCGACATAGCTGTCGCTCATGAAATGCCGGTAGGCCGCCCGCAGCGACGGGTGGTGCCGGCCTCCGACGCTTTGCGGGTTCGGAAGCGGCACCTGGTCGAAGGATTGATACTCCTGGCTCCACAAAACCGTGAGCCATGCCCGATTCAACGCCTCAATGGTTCCAAACCGCTTTTTCAGCCAGGCATGAAAGGCCTTTCCGCAATGGGGACAGAAACATTCCTCCCAGCACTCGTTATCAATCTGCCACGCTATTACAGAAGAGCTTTTTTTTACAAACTCAGCTCCAAGCCGCTCCGCAATGCCCACGGCGTACTTCTGATAGATTGGCGAGTTCGGACAGTACTGCCGCCGGCCACCGTGTCCGATTACCTGTCCTGTAGCACTGACCCGCAGGATATCAGGATGTTTTTCACTCAGCCACACCGGCGGCGCGGCGGTCGGCGTGCACAGGACCACGGCAATGCCTGCCGCACTAAACTTGTCAACCGCCTGATGAAGCCATTTGAAATCGTATGTCCCCTCGTCCGGCTCCATCCGGCACCAGGCGAACTCCCCCATGCGGACCATGTTGACGCCGATCTCCTTCATCTGCCGAATGTCTCTGTCTATCTCGTCACCGGCAACTTCCGGATAATAGGACACGCCCACATAAGGCGGCTGCGGACCAGATGCCGAGACCGGTCCGGCACCGCAAATGTTCTGCGACAACAGCAACAATCCCGAAACTGC
>CAZXVN010000654.1:0-9096 GCA_964643945.1 uncultured Lentisphaeraceae bacterium
TTTTCCAGTCTTCGGGGACGCGCATTTTGACCGGCCACCATTGCGCCGGCGCGTGAACGGTCACCGTGTTGACATCCTCGGTTGTCCGAGCCGGAGCCGACTGCAACGGGCCTGGCACGCGCAGGACAAAGGCGGGGTCGCCAAACAACGTGCGGATATGCATCTGATAACAATAGGCGCCGCCCTTTTCCTCATGTTTGTTGAGAACCGTTACGAGGGCGCTGTTGATGGATCGTCGGTGCGCCTGCCCAAGGGTCTGCCCGGCAAGCACGCCGTTCCAGAACTCCATGCGTTGCAGTTCCTGCGGCGCACACCCTTCGCGCGCGTTGCCGGTAAACGATGCGGCCCCCTTTCTGAACAGGCGTGCGATCACCGACCGGAAGTCTGGCTCGCGGTCAAGGGCCGCCGTCAGACAGCCTCCCGACTCGACAACGACGGGCGCCAGAAGAACCTCGGCGTCCCACGCAAACGTGCATCCGAGTTCGTGCCACCAAGAGTGATCCATGTGCGTGATGATGGCGCAGCTCGCCAAAGGCGAGTCCTGCTGAAAGGTCGCAGCCCTCTTTCCGTTTTTGCCATCGGACGGCGACACGTCCCATTTCAAGTGTTCGCGCGTGTGCAGATACGAAGCGTCAAACCCCGCGTTCTCAAAGAGCTTTGCATAGGTGTTCTCCCATCGCGCCTGACAGGCCCGGCCCTGCCATTCCGGCGCACAGAGCGACGGGTAAGTAAGGACCCTGCTGGCGAACAGCGTCGCAAACGACACGTTCTCCGCGATGACGCGGGCGACGCCGATCTCAGCGAAAAGATCATCGTCCGCATTTGCATACACAAGGTCGGAGGTAACCTCATCGACAACACCCAGGTTGCCGCTGATCGCCTGAGGTATCGCATCAGGGAACCCCACGAGGCAGAGGTGCTCAGGTGGCGCGCCGAGCCTCTCATAATAACGGCGTAAGCGTCCTGCAAGCTCCTCGGCCGTCGGCCAAGTCAGTCTCACGTCGGCCGTGCCGACGCCGTTTTTCGTGCCCAACGTGATCATCTGGCGCTTCCCGCCTAACTCGACCGTGTCTCCGGTTGCAAACGGTCCCTCGCCAAGCCCGTTATAGGTTCCGTTGCCGTCGAGGTCGAAATAAACGCGCAGCTCCCGTTCCTTGGGCTTTCCGGTCAGGAGGAATCCGATGTCCTGCCCGTCGAGTTTGACACGCCCCGACTTCGGCGCAGCCTCCGATTCCGGCAGGCCAGCCGGCCGCACACCTGTCATCTCCGCGCCGCTGAAGGGAAGCTTCCAATGCGTCTCAAACGGTAACGGAGCGACGAGTCCGTCACGACCGGCAGCCAACACCACCCCGGCAAGTGACAGCTTCCTGACGACCGTCCCGCCTCGGTCCAGCGGGTTCAGCGCGGCGAGATAGGTGACCGGCAGCCTCCGTTTCTTCGCCAGTTCCATGACCTCGCGCGCGCCGGCGAGTTCGGTCACCGTCATGAAGAAACCCCGCAACGGCCTCACGGCGGCGGCGCAAGAGCCGATGGCGATCAGCTCCTTCGCCTTCAGCCGCCGGATCTCCCGGACGGCCGGACCCGACATTTTCTGGGCGGCAGCGAAAAGCAGCGGCGCGCGCAGCCGCGCGGCAAGGGCCGACGCGACCAGGGCCGACTCGTAGTCGCTGTCCGGACAGATCACCGCCGTCCGGCAGGTCCGCCAGTACGCTTGGCTCAGTTTGCACGCGGCCTCGTCGGCGGAATCCGCGTCCATCCGCATGCACGCCCGGCCCGCGACAACGAGGTTGCTGACCGCACCCCCGAGCAGAACCACCTCGTCGGGACGGTACCGGCGCGCGTAGTCCTGGACCTCGGGCGTGACCTCGCCCGAAGCCTCAAGCGCGACGAGCGAGGGTGCGCCGCCGTTCACGGCGACCGCTGCCGGAACCGCTGCCAGAAACGCCATGTCCTGCCAGCAGGACTCTGCCGGCAACGGCACCAGCAAGGTCGTCCGCTTGCCGGAGGCACCGGCCTTCAGAGGCTTCCCGGCGGCAAGCGCCATAGCGGAGACGGACATTAACAGCACGATGGCAAACACGAGCGCCCAGAGACGTTGCCTTCTCATAATCGGTCCCCTCGGATTGGTTCAGCTCGTATCAGGTGACTCGGCTTTGCGGCCTCACCATCGCGTCCGCCTCAGGAAATCCGGGAGACGTCATGGCCGCGCCATTCCACTTGATTTCATGATTGGCGCGCAGGGCGATCACGCCCGCTGCGCCGATCTCGGTGATGTGGCCGCCGATCACAAACGGCGAAAAGGTTGGGGGTCCGCCCTTACAGGCGTCGACCCACTCCCGGACGTGGCTGCCCGATGCGCGCGGCAGGGTCTGCGGAATCGCTTTTGCCGCTTCGTGTTTATCCGCGCCGCGAAACTTCGGTTCGCCTTCCATCTTGACATAACAGGCGTCGTTCCAGAGACCGGCCGAGAGGTTGCCCTTCTGACCGACCAATATGCAGCCAGTGCCCCCGACGTTGCCGAACGTCTCAGAGAGGCCCGCCGTGACCTCGGCCGGAGGCATCTCGCCACCGGAATAAAAGAAGATCTCCACGGGCCCGCGCTTGCCGCTGGCAGGAAACTGGAAGCGCACCTGACAGGAGACCGGAAAACTTTCCATACCCATCTGTTTCCCGGAGACCGAAATCTTCTCGGGATAATCGAGCTCCAAAGCCCGCACGGGCATGCTGAAGGCATGGCAGCAGAAATCGGCCAGCGAACCGCCGCCGAAGTCATACCAGCCGCGCCAGTTGACCTGATGATACTGGCCGGACTTGTAAGGCCGCATGGGTGCGGGACCTATCCAGGCATTCCAGTCGAGCCCTGCGGGGACGGGGTCTTCGCCCGGCTGCCGGTTCACCCCGTTGGGCCACCCGTGGGGCGGATGCCACATGTGGACCTGTTTGATTTCACCGAAGACCCCCGCTTGAATCAGTTCCATGCTCCGGCGGAAATTTTCGGACGCGCTGCCCTGATTGCCCGTCTGGGTCACGACGGAAGAACGCTTGGCCAGAGCGCCCAGCGCCCGCGCCTCGCCCACCGTATGCGTCAGCGGCTTCTCGCAATACACGTGCTTTCCGGCCTGGATCGCCGCCGTGCAGATCTTGGCGTGCCAGTGGTCCGGCGTGGCGATGATGACCGCATCGACGCTCTTTTCCTTCTCCAGAAGATGGCGATAATCCTCGTAGGCCGTCGCTTTCTCGACCGGCGCGCCCTGGCCCTGCCGGGTCGCCGCGATGCGGCCGGTATCCACGTCGCACAGAGCCACGATGTTCTGCCCCTGCGATGCAGCGTCGCGCATCAGACCCTGTATCTGGTTCCCCAAACCGATGCAGGCGATGTTCAGCTTGCCGTTGGCCGATTCGCCGCCCCGCGCACGCGATGGCAGGATCAGCGGCATGGCCAACGAAGCGGCGGCTGTTTTCACGACATGCCCCATGAAGCACCGGCGGCCCATGCGAACACGTTTCACGGAGACAAGCGGAATCGCTTGTCCTGACACTTTATGCATCGAGTCCATCTTTTCTCCTGAATCTTCCAGGCATTTCTTGTCTTCTCCTTTGGAGAAGGGCTTGCCCTGCTTCGAGAAACAATTCTCGTCTACTTCGCTTCCTCAATCACCTTGATCACGTCCTCGGCAACGGACGAGCGCGTTTCCTTCTTGTTGTCCTGCCGATGCTTAGTCTCCTCGGCTTTCCACTGGGCTTGCAGGGCCTTGAGCTGAGGAAGAATGCTGCGGGCGACGGAGCCGTATTCCTTGAGGAGCGGAAGGATCTGGGTGGTCCGCTGGCCCCACCCGTTCTGGGTTTTAAAGTATTCAATGAAAGCGGGCAGGCCTTCTGGAATCTTGTTTTTAGCCAGGAACCGGAAGGCTTCCTCGCGGATTTCATGTGCAAACATTTCGCCGCTCGGAGCCGTGTCGTGCGCCACCTTGATGATCGACGGCAGCAGGGTTTTCAACTCCTCCGCGCTCAGCGTTCTAAAAATGGAACACACGGTAAATGTGGTCATCCCGTCATCTGTTGCAAGCAGCCGCCGGAGGACCGGATAGAGCTGTTCCCTGTCGACACCCTCAACCGAATCCGCCAGCAGTCCCTTGGGCCGCGGGACCTGATCCACATACGAAGCCTTGAACAGCGCGAAGGAAAGATACTTGCACTGCATGCCGCGAGGATCGGCCGGGTCAACCGCGGCAGCCAGTTTCAACTGTTCCGGCACCGTCTTGCGTGCCGGCTGGCCGATGCAAGACAGGGCAAAAGCGGCCTGGGTGCGCAGCCACATGTCCTTCTCGGAAAGCAGGCGGGCGAGCGCGTCCGTGGCCGGCGCCGCGCGCTTCTCAAGGTGCTGCAGCGCCAGGCACGCCCCGTAGCGATCGTTCAGCTCTTTGCTTCCCAGCATGGCGATCAACTGCGGAACCACATCATCCGGCCTGCTGGCAAGTTCCTTTGCGGCGCGCTTGCGCACCACCGGCGACCAACTGCTCAGGGCTTTCAGCAGCTGCCCGTTGCTCTTCGCCACATAATAGTGATCAACCTGCCCATAGGTAAAACCCTTGCCGCATTCCAGAACATCTTTCAGTTCTTTGCCGGTCAAAAAGTTTGCATGACTGACACCTTTGCCCGTGATATAGAGCTTCTGCAACGGCAGGGCGTAATGCAGAACAAAGAGTCCTGTCATGTCCCAGTTATAATTGTCCCGTTGGGTGGTAAAGAAACTTCCGTCCCAGCGACGGGCCATGTCGTAATACCAGCGCAACTCCTTCAGGTAGGCGGCCACCGCTTCCGGTCCCGCGCGGTTTGCGCCCAGAGCCCCCCACAGGAACCCGAACAGGTTGCCGGTGTGCCCCAGCTCTTTTTCGGCGTAGGCGGCGGTGGCCAAGCGTGAAAAGAACTGTGTCGATGCCGTGTCCTCCATCAGATCAAACGTCGTGGCGGCCGATCCGCTCTTGCCGTTGTCGTCATGAAGTGCCGAATAGGGCGGATGATCCCCGTACGGAACCGATCCCTTGCCGACATAAAAGCCGAAAAACCGGTGCGCCTTAGCCACGGCCTTCTTCACCTCGGGGTCGTCGATCCCGCATTTTTGCGCCATCACCAGCGCCATCCAGCAGACCAGCCCGGGCTGGTTGACTGCTCCATAACCGCCCAAGGTGCCATTGTTGCCGTCCACGCGGAACCCATGTCCCCAGTTGCCGACTTCGCCCTGCCCTATCGACATTTTCAAGGCGATCTCCCGGATGGCCGGCAGCACCGTCTCATCCTTTGTGGCGAGGTAGTATTCCGCCAGAAACAGGCCGGCATAGCTCCACGTCCATGCGTACATGCCCTCCTTGAGGGGCAGCTTCATGCCGGGTGGCCCGAGCGTGTGGGCGTACTCCTTGATGGCCGCAAGATACTCGGGGTTGTCGCTGGCCAACAGCGCCAGCGCGTTGATGTTTTCCAGAATGTCGGGCGACCATTCCCCCCCCTGAACATACTTGCCGGCTTTTAGCCCGCGCTTCATAATCGCGCGGCACCCCTGCTCTACGATCAGCTTGGCCTTCGGGCACTTGTACGGTGACGTTTCACTATAACTTCCCATCACCTTGAGCGGAACCACAACCTCCTTCTGTTCACCTTTACGCCAGCACAACAGTTTAAGAAGGCCCTTGTTCGCGCTCTTTTCGGCTTCCGTGACCGCCTGGCCCAGCGCCATCCGCGCGTCGCCCGCGAACGCCTTTCCGTTGACACCCACAATCAGGTCGTCCGACGCCAGCACCCCGTCCGCCGGCGAGCCCTTCTCAACCCCGGTTATCAGGATCTGCCGCGCCTCTGAGGTGTCGAACCCCCGGGCAAACACCCAGCCCTTGGCACCGGTCGGCCCCAGGTTCCAGTCAGGGGTGGCGTCTTTTTTTCCGTCTTTAGTCAGATCCGGCACCGGCGCAGGAACCGCGGGGGCTGCCATGCCCTGTCCGCCCGCGACAAGCAAACCGACCAGACAAAAAACGCGCCTTACACTTATCATATTTGACCCCTGTTTTCTTTAAACACTATTTGGTATACACCCCGCCCGCCAGCGGCCAGTGCAACACGGGCCGCTGGCGGGCGGGCCCCCTTACAGCGCGATTCCTAATCGTTTTTAGCCAAACCGCTTAGCCTCGGCGAGGTATTTTCCGATCTCCTCTTGGGCGATCAGTCCGCGTTGGACAAGCGCGTTCATGTAGTATTCGAGCGTCAGCATGCCGTCTTTCTGGCTTGTTTCAATAATGGACTGCAACTGGAACGATTTGTTATCGCGGATCAACGCGCAGACAGGCGGTGTGGCGATCATCACTTCAAACGCCGCGATGCGCCCCTTGCCGTCCAGGCGGGGCAGAAGGCGTTGCGAAACGATCCCCAGCAGTGCGCATGCCAGCTGTTGGCGTATTTGGTTTTGATGCTCTGCCGGAAAAGAGTCGATAATACGGTCAATGGTCTGCGGCGCATTGTTGGTGTGGATGGTCGCAAAAACCAAATGCCCGGTTTCGGAAGCGGTCAGCGCGGCCGCCATCGTTGCCGTATCGCGCATTTCGCCGACCATGATGATGTCGGGCGCTTGACGCATGGCGTGCTTCAAGGCGCTCGCAAAAGAGAGGGTGTCGGTCTGGACTTCCCGCTGTTCGATAATGGACTGATCGCTTGTGTAAGCGAACTCAATCGGATCTTCGATGGTGATAATGTGCGCGGCGCGCGTATGGTTGATGGCGTCAATCAGGCTGGCGAGCGTCGTGGTCTTTCCGCTGCCTGTCGGCCCCACGAGCAAGACAAGACCTTGCTTCTTTTGGGTCAATTCGATGACGCGGGGAGGAATTCCCAGACGTTCGGGTTTGGGAATATCGGTGTTGACGACACGGAAAACTACGCCCAGCGAGCCGCGCTGGTAGAAGATATTGACACGGAAGCGGCAGTTCTTTTTTGCCCCGTCGGCGCCTGCTAACATGACAGACAGCGAAAAATCGAGCTCGCGGTTCTCTTCCAGCGAGGTGCGCTGGCGCTGGTTGATGATGCTCAAAATAAGGCGGCGCACGTCACCGTCACATAAGGGCGGCAAGTCGATGGCGCACCACTCGCCGTTGATGCGGACGGTGGGTGGTTTGCCAGCGGTCAGCAACAGATCGCTGGCCCGTCTGTTGGCTGCCAAGGAGAGCAAATCGCTCATGTCCAGCGTGGACTCGTCGTCGTCGCCGGATTTATCGCCGTAATGATGCCGGAATGCGTCCGCGCCCGATTCCATGCCGCGGATCAACAAGTCAAACTCGTCGGCATTGTCGGCCGCAAGCCGCGCATCTTTCAGCGTGATCTCGCCCGATTGGTAAAGGCGGAACAGTTCCCGGCAGAACGTCTGCATGCCGGGCACGCTGGCCTGCCTCAGCAGATCATCCAGCATGAGGTAATTGCGGTCTTCGATCAGCTTGCGAACAGTCGATGAGGTTAACAGCACCTCAACGGCCGGTATCATGCCGGCCGTTTTCGCTGATGGCAACAGGCGCTGCGCAACGACGCCCAGCAGCGCCGAGGACAAATCCGTCGCGATCTGGTTGCGCGAGTCGGCCGGAAACATCGTAATGATCCGCTCGATCGCCTGAATCGCATTCGAGGTGTGGACGGTCGCAATGACCAGATGGCCCGTGAGCGCGGCGTTGACGGCGACTTGCATGGTTTCCGTATCGCGCATTTCTCCGACGACAATGACATCCGGATTTTCCCGCAGCCCGCTTCGCAAAGCCTCAACAAAGTTTTCGGCATGCACATTGATCTCGCGCTGGGAAATGAGCGATTGGATGTCCTCGTGGATGAACTCTACCGGATCCTCCAGCGTCAGAATGTGTTTGCTTGCCGTCCGGTTGATATAGTTCACCATGGTGGCAAGCGTGGTGGACTTTCCGCTGCCCGTCGATCCGACAACCAGAATCAGTCCCCGGGCGTGATCGCAAAGCTCCAGCAGGACCGGAGGCAGGTGTAGCGCCTCCGGATAGAGCTGGCCTCCCATGCACAGCGGACGTGCGACAAAAGCGGAGCCCTGCAACGTGGCGAAAAAATTCAGGCGGAAGCGCTCGGTTTTCGACAACGTGTACGAGATGTCATGCGTGCCTTTCCTCTGATAGGAAGCCTCGTTTATAGTGCCAAGGACGGTTTTCCGGAAAGCGGAAACATCCTCTTCGGGGATGGTGGCCGGATCCTCTAAGGGGGTGACAAGTCCCTTGACGCGAAAGTAAGGTTGCTTGGATGCGGTAATGAAGAGGTCCGAGGCGTTTAGCGCCAGAGCCTGCTGCAGGAGGTCGAGAAGGGTTTGCATAGTTCGTGCGCGCTTGGGTGTTATGCCGTGCGTCTAGGACTGCTCGTTATCAGTAAAGGTGCCTGCCAAGGGGTCGGCCTCTTCATTCGTCGTGTTTAGGCCGGGAACAGGCAGGGGGCCGGTCGCTTTCTGTTTTCGCGTTAACAGCGATTTGCCGAGGGAGATGACAAAAGAAAGAGCCGCTAACCCTATGCAAACGTAGAAACCCGTCAAGATGCGGGTGTGTGTTTTTTCCCGGTTCTGCAGTTTGGTTTTGCAGATTTCCAGATCCAGGCGGTTAGATGACCGCGGATACTTTTCAATAAAGCGGTCAATTTCCCGCAGCATCACGGGGATGCCAGAGGCGGGAAGGGTTTCCAAGTTCGAATTGATGATCTGATAATCCTTGTCTTCCTGCTCGCTTAGCGCTTGTTTCGCTTTTTGCTGCTGAGCGATGGCATCCGCCTTCGCAACCTCTTCTTTTGTTTTCGCCAAGCGTTGTTTTGCTTCTTCCAAATCCTTCCGATGGGCGAATTTTGTCACCAATTCCTGCAGAGCCGTAATGCGCCGTTGCGAATCATTTTCCGCCATGGCTTTCTTAGACGCTTCCGTGAACAGGATGTTTTCGGTTGCGATCGCTTTGATTTCGGTCAACAACGTATCGACTTGGCTTTTGATGCGCGGACTCAACTTAAAAACCTTTCCTGATCCAACGCAATCCAAACACCGGGTGGAGATCGGAAGAGCACACGTCTGAACTCCAGTCA
>CAZXVN010000655.1:0-1977 GCA_964643945.1 uncultured Lentisphaeraceae bacterium
AGCTGCCGCCCCAGTCCCCCCCGAGGATCACGGCCGCCGGGATGCTCGAAAAGGCGTAGTGGCTACAGACTTTTCAATAGCCGTCCTTGATTTCCAATGGCTTACGTCAAAATATCACGCGAATAGCGAAAGTCCGGCTAAAGACAGTCAACCCAGAACCGACACGCGAACCGACAAGCGAACCGACAAGACACAGCTATTCGGCGTAACCTGGGGGATGGCTGCGGTTTTGGAGTGCTGGTGCTTCAGCACCGCTTTCAGGGGACGGACTTCAGTTCGTCCGGCAGAAACAGACGGCGCGCTGAAGTCCGCCGGGCCCAAAGCGGCACTGAAGTGCCGCACTCCACACTTTAGTTTTCTGCCGATATTCACTGACAAGTTGTTTGCCATGGAATAGGGTTGACTTGGGCCAGCCGAAAGCGTCTAATACAAGAACATTCATGTAGTCATTTTTAAAAGGAGATGCCGATGATACGGACGATGCGGTTGGTAAGAGGTTGGTTTGCGGTGCTGGCGTTTGCGGCCGGCACCGCCGGAGCGGCGGAACTGGCGATCCAGTCCTTCAGCGGCACGGGGCAACTGGTTTTCAACACGCTGAACAGCGCCACGAATTACCGCGTGGAATGGGCGTCGTCGCCGGCGGGGCCGTGGGCCAGCTTCACCGGCGCGGCCGGCGCGTGGCTGGACAACATCCCGGCCGTCCAGGCCGGCAGCGTGACCTGTTCCGTGCCGGTGTTCTACCGCGTGGTGGCAGTGGTGACGAACGCGTGGCTCGTCATCGATGCGGAGGGGGATCTGGTGTTCGGCGAGGTGCCCATGGGGGACACGGCGACGCGGACGCTGACACTCCTGAACCGGGGCGGTGCACCTATGACCGTGAGCGGCATCACCTATCCTGCCGGTTTCAGCGGGGATTGGTCGGGGGTCATCCAGCCGGGGTGGGAGCAGTTGGTGACCGTGACCTTCGCGCCGGTTGCGGTGGGGGCCTACGGCGGCACGGTCACCGTGCATTCAGACGCGGCGGACGGCTGCAACACGCTGGCCGTGACAGGAACCGGGAGCGGCGACTATCTGGTCGTCGATGTCTCCGCCGGCCCATCGGCCCCGAGCTACCCGGTGAGTTATCTGGCGGCCGTCCCCTCCGGCGGCTGGACAGACGAGCACAAGACTACCCAGATCGTGCTGCGCCGCATCCCGACCTCGACAAATGCGTTTGCCATGGGGTCGCCCGGCGGCGAACTCGGGCGGATAAGCGACGAAACCCAGCACGCGGTCACCCTGTCGCATGACTTTTTCATCGGCGTGTTCGAAGTGACGCAGCGGCAGTGGGAACTGGTGATGGGGAACAATCCCAGTTACTATACCAACGCCGCATGCTACGCCTCGCGACCGGTTGAACAAGTGAACTACTACAACATCCGCGGCTCGTCCGCTGGCGCGGGGTGGCCGAGAAGCAGTACTGTAGATGCGACGTCCTTCATGGGAATCCTGCGTGAGAAAACCGGCAGGGCGTTCGATTTGCCGACAGAGTCGCAGTGGGAATACGCGTGCCGGGCTGGCACGACCACGGCGCTGAACTCGGGCTATAACCTGACGAGTTCGTCCTTCGATGTGCACGTGTCCGCGGTTGGGCGATACTACTATAACGGCGGGAGCGTCAATACGCAGAACGGGAATACAAGCGTGGGTTCGGCTCAAGTAGGTTCGTACCTGCCGAATGCGTGGGGGCTGTACGACATGCACGGCAATGTCTGGGAGTGGTGCTTGGACCAGTACGGACCGTACCCCGGCACAGTAAGCGATCCAAAGGGCGCCCCCGAGGGCTACTACCGCGTGGTCCGCGGAGGCGGGTGGGGCTACAACGCACGCTGCTGCCGGATCGCAGGACGCTACAAAGACGCTCCTTCTTGCATCGAAATTGGCTACGGCCTGCGGGTCGCCCTCCCGCTCGGAGGCGAAACAGTTTCCACGCGCAAA
>CAZXVN010000656.1:0-2272 GCA_964643945.1 uncultured Lentisphaeraceae bacterium
CTTTCCCTACACGACGCTCTTCCGATCTCTCGCCGCCGGGATCATTCCTGCCTCGTGCCGGGGAAGCTGGTCAAGGCCGGAGAGAACGTGATTGCCGTCCGCGTCATGGGAGATGGATCGTTCAGCGGCACAGCCGAGCAACTTCAACTGCGCCCGATGAATGCGACAGGCGAACCGATAGCGTTAGCGGGCCCATGGAAGTTTCAGCCCAGCACTCCGGCGAACAAGCTCTCCAGTAAAAAGAAACGATTCGCGAAGGTATGGGTGCCGGGCGGACTCTACCAAGGGATGGTTGCGCCGTTGGCGCCTTTCGCGATCAAGGGTGTCCTTTGGTATCAAGGGGAAAACAATGTCGGCCAAGTCGAGTATGAAAAAGAACTTACAGTCATGATCCGGGATTGGCGGGCAACATTTGGGCAGGGAGACTTTCCATTTTATATGGTTCAGCTTGCCGGCTTTGGGCCCTTGCCGGCAAAGCCGGGCAGTTCCTTCTGGGCGACGACGCGGGAAATCCAGGCGCGTGTCGCGCGCACGGTTCCCAACAGCGGCCTTGCGGTGGCCATGGATCGTGGTGACATCTACGACATCCATCCTCCCCACAAGCGGGATGTCTCGGAACGACTGGCAGCAGTTGCCTTGGCTAAGACCTATCAAAAAAACATTTCTTTCGAAGGCCCGACCTACAGGGAGATCAAAGTTGAGAGCGGTCGCATCCGCATCTACTTCGACCATGCCGAGGGGCTCAAATCTCTCGGATTCCACCCGACGGGCTTCGCGATTGCGGGAGCAGACAAAAAATTTGTATGGGCTCAAGCCTTGATTGATGGGGGGACCGTGATCGTCTCCGCGGCCGAGGTGGCTGAACCTGTCGCCGTGCGCTACGGCTGGGGTGATAACGCTCTGTGCAATCTCTATAACACGTCCGATCTTCCGGCTGTGCCGTTCCGCACAGACACCTGGTGATTGTTGCCAGCCCTTGCAGCTATCGCTTAATCATAAAAAAAACTTTCACAGTCCCCCTCAATCGTCTGCTATACTTCGAACGACAGGAGCTCAAATGAGTGATTCAAAAGGAATACAGCCAACATGAATAATCTTCCACCTATGACGAACATGACTTCTTCCAGCCTTCCTCGCCGACACTTCCTCTCCACCCTCGCAGGTGCCGGCGCGCTCGCCGCGCTGACTCCTATCGCCCGTGCCGACGCACCAACACCCCGCCCAGGCCGCTTGAAACAGGCTGTCTGCCGCGGCGTGTTCAAGGATGCCAAACTGGACCTCGACGGGATGTGCCGCGAAGCCGTACGCTTGGGCATCGTCGGGATTGACTTTGTGGGGCCGGCGGACTTCCCGACGCTCAGGAAATACGGGCTGGTCCCCACCATGGTATCCGGCGGCAGCAACATCAAGAAAGGCATCAACGACCTCAAGAATCACCCGGAGATTGACCTGAAGATTCGCGAGGCGATCAAAACAGCTGGTGCCGCAGGCGTACCGAACGTCATCGTAATGGCCGGAGACCGCGCGGGAATTTCAGACGAGCAGGGTTTTGAAAACTGCATTGTTTTTCTCAATAAGATCAAAGCCTTGGCTGAGGATTCCAACGTCACGCTCTGTATGGAGCTGCTGAACAGCAAGGTCGACCACCCTGGCTACATGTGCGACCATACGGCGTGGGGCGTCAAACTCTGCAAGGCAGTTGAATCACCGCGCTTCAAGCTCCTCTACGACATCTACCACATGCAGATCATGGAGGGCGACATAATCCGCACGATCCGCGACAATATTCAATACATCGGCCACTTCCACACCGCCGGCAACCCGGGTCGCCACGCGTTCGACGAGACACAGGAACTTTACTACCCAGCCATCTGCAAAGCGATTGCCGACCTTGGTTATAAAGGCTACTTCGCACACGAATACTCTCCCACGAAGGACGCGCTTTTGACGCTGGAGAAGATGGTGAAGATTTGCGAGGTTTGAAGTCGCAGCGGCGAACAGGCGTGTCTGTAATTTCAAATTCTTATTGCCCACGAAACACACTAAAAACACGAAAATCAATGAAATGGCGTGGACTCTTTGGAGTGCGGTGACAAGCACAGCCGGAAGGCTGGCGCGGCACCGCTTTTGTTGGCTGTAACTTCAACCTGGGTGGAACCACAAAATCCACATAACACACAAAAAAATCATGTTAATGAAAATGAACGTATGTAAACTGCTTAGCCTCTCGCTCCTGCTAACTGCGTGCGTGGCAGGCGCGGCGGAAGAGAAA
>CAZXVN010000657.1:0-6275 GCA_964643945.1 uncultured Lentisphaeraceae bacterium
TCCGATGTGGAGTTTTCAGCATCGCGCGCGCTAATTGACTAAGCAGCGCACTTGACTTTCTAGACCAGTCGGAGTTATCATACGCGCATGACTGTTTTATGGCTTGACTTAGTATCCGAGTTGGGTGGCGCGCAGCACAGCCTGCTGGAAGTGTGTTCCGCTCTGCCAGCGGAGGGCGTGGAGGTCGTTGCGGCCGTTCCGTACGGACCGCTTTTTGACCGCTTGACCGCCGCCGGACTGAAAGTGTTTCCGGTCTCTGCCGTGAATGCCAAGAAACACGACTGGGGGGTTTTCATCACAGCCGCCAAGCTGCTGCAGAAACCCAGCACGATTTCGCAAATCATCCGGTGTGTCAAACCCGACATCATCCACGCCAACAGCTTGCCAGCCTTCCTGGCCGCCATCAACAGCGGCACAAGCATCCCTGTGATCTGGCATGTGCGCAACCTGCGGACCCGCACGTCTGTCGCCCACGAAGCCGCGAGAAAGGCCGCCCGCATCATCGCCCCGTCGAGCACCATCGACGAATCGCTCGTCGACATCCTGTCCCCCTCCGTCTTAGGCCGTATCCGTGTCGTCCGCAACGGCATCGACCCGGCCCGTTTCACTTCAACCGACAAAGCCGCCGCACGCCAGCGGTTCGGTCTCCCATTGAACGTGCCGGTGATCGGTATGGTCGCGCATCTTATTCCTTGGAAACGCCACGACGCCTTTATCCAAGCAGCCGCCGTCATCCACCAGCAACGGCCCGACGCGCATTTCGTGATCGCCGGCCGTGACCTCTTGCACGATAACACCCACTGGGTCACCCAACTGGAAGCCCAGATCCAGCAGGCCGGTCTGGGTGCCTGCCTCCATTGGATCACGGACTCTGACGCCTCGCACGAGTTCCTGCCCGCCTTCGATTTGCTCTTGGCTCCAGCCCTGCAAGAACCGTTCGGCCGCGCGATCTGCGAAGCCATGGCCTCCCATGTGCCGGTCATCGCCGCTGAGTCTGGCGGCCCCGCCTACACCATCGAGCAACGCGTCTCCGGCATTCTGGTGCGCGACGGCGACCCGCAAAAGATGGCCGAAGAAGCCCTCGCCCTGCTCGCCGATCCCGCACGCGCCGCCCGACTCGCTGAAGGCGGACGCAAGCGGGTGCTGAGTCAGTTTAACATTCGTCGCGTCTGCGAACAGCTCGTCTACGAGTACAAGAGCCTCCTCGCATCCCTTTCCGTCCATGATGATTAAAACGACAAGTAACCTAACCGTACGGTCACTCCCGGATCTTTCTGCCTCCCCTTGCCTCGCCACCCCTTTCCCGCTACACTATGCGCGTGATGACTAACCTTGTCTTAGCCAACGTGCGCCTGCTCGACCCCGCCACCCGACGCGATGAGATCACCGACCTCGTCATCCGCGACGGCCTGATTCAGCCCGGCGGCAGCAATGCCGCTGAACTGTATCGCATCGAGGGGTCCGGACTGCTCGTTGCACCCGGCTTCTGGGATGTCCATGTCCATTTCCGCGATCCGGGCAACCCGTTCGCAGAGACTCGCCGCACCGGTGCCGCCGCCGCAGCCGCAGGCGGGTTCACCCATGTGGTCACCATGCCCAACACCTCTCCTGCGGGCGACTCGCCCGAGTGGCTGCGCGAACAGATCGGCGATCTCCTGCCCGTCAAACTCCTGCCTTCCGCCTGCATCACCCGCGGCCGCCACGGCAAAGAGGTTGCCGACCTCGAAACCTTGGCCCGCAACGGCGCGTCTGCCTTCACCGACGATGGCGCGATGGTCGCCGACGACAACGTCATGCGTACCGCCATGCGCCGCGCCAAGACGCTCCAGGTCACCGTGATGGATCACGCGGTCATGCCCGAACTCGCCAAGAACGGCGTGATCCGTGACTGCCCCATGGCCCGGCAGTTGAACCTCCCCGTCTTTCCGCCCGAGGCTGAGACCGAAGCCGTGGCGCGTGACATCCGCCTCTGCCGCGAGACCGGCTGCGCCACACACATCCAGCACATCTCCTGCGCAGGCTCCGTGACCGCCATGCGCGCCGCACGCGCCGAGGGCCTTCCCGTCACCGGCGAGGCCTCGCCCCACCACCTCGCGCTCGCCGCCGAAGACATCCCCTTCGACGATGGCAACTGCCGCATGAACCCGCCCCTCGGCACACGCGACGACGTGCGCGCCATCCGGGACGGCGTGCGGGATGGCACCCTCACACTTTTCGCCACCGACCACGCGCCCCACGCCGCCGAAACCAAGTCCAAAGGCTTTCTGAATGCGCCGTTCGGCGTCATCGGCCTTGAAACAGCCATCGGCGTCACATGGAAAGTCATGGTTGAAGAAGAGCACATGCCCCTTCTCGACTGGGTGTCGCGTTGGACCGTCGGCCCGGCCGCCCTGCTCGGGTACCCCGCACCCACGCTCGCGCCCGGCACGCGAGCCGACCTCGTGCTGATCGACCCGCGGTTGCCTTGGCGTGTCGATCCGGAAACATTCAGATCCCTCGCGCGCAACACCCCCTTCGCAGGCTGGACACTCCGCGCACGGCCCGTCCTCACACTCTGCGAAGGCCGGATCACCTTCTCGATCCTGCCGACAGGAGCCCGCCTATGAACACCGCCCTCTTCGACACGGCCGCCGCCGCCCTTCCCCAGGCGTTCTTTGAAACGCCTCTGGCCTGCGGGCTGATTCTCGGCTCGGGCTGGGGCCAAGCACTCCCGACCAGCGCACCGGTGTTGCGCCTGCCCTATGCCGAGATCCCCGGGCTCGGCGCAAGCACCATCTCCGGCCACGCCGGCGAGCTGTTGCTGTTCGAACGCCACGGCCTGCGCATCGCCGCCTTTCTTGGCCGCCGCCACTGGTACGAGGGTGCGGGCTGGGAACCGGTCGTGCTGCCGGTCGAACTCTTGCGCCGCATGGGAGCGCGGACGCTGTTGGTCACCAACGCCGCAGGCGGCATCAACGCTAACCTGAAGCCCGGCGACCTGATGGTCATCCGCGACCACATCAACCTAACCGGACTCAATCCGCTCATCGGCCCGGCCGTGCCGGGATGGGGGCCTCGCTTTCCCGACCAGTCGCAGATCTACGACACCGGACTCATCGATCTCCTGCGTCAGGCCGCCGCCGACACCCAGGCATCCTTGGCCGACGGCCTGTACGCCTTCGCCACCGGCCCTTGTTACGAGACACCCGCCGAGATCCGCGCCTACGCCAACATGGGCGCCGACGCGGTGGGCATGTCCACTGTGCCCGAAGCGATCATCGCCAACTCAGCCGGCCTCCGCGTCGCAGGCCTGAGCTGCATCACCAACATGGCGGCTGGCATCCTGGGCCCCCATCTCTCACACGAAGAGGTCCTCGCGCAAACCCGAAGGACCGCCCCGGCCATGTCGGCGTTGCTCGATGCCTTCCTCGCCCGCCTCGCCGCCGCGGTTCATGCTCTGTAACAGGCCTTTTTAAACCGTTTCAAGTTTCGCAGGCGACTCCACCACCCCCACACTTCAAATCTTCCACCCCCATGCACCCCATCCCCACACCCGCCTTTGTTGTCGATGTCGCCGCCATCGAACGCAATCTCGACATTCTCGCTCAGGTCAAACAGCGTACCGGCTGCCGCGTCCTGCTCGCGCTGAAAGCCTTCTCCCTCTTCAGCGTCTTTCCGCGCCTGCGCCGTGTGCTAGACGGCTGTTGCGCAAGCTCGGTGCATGAGGCCCGCCTCGGCCACGAAGCCTTGGGAGGCGAGGTCCACGCCTTCGCGGCCGCCTTCTCAGAAGCCGACATGCGCGAACTCGTCGGCTTGGCCGACCACGTCACGCTCAACTCTTTCGCTCAGTGGCGCCAGTTCCAGCGCGTCCTCGCCGAGACCCGCGCATCCGTCACCTGCGGCCTGCGCATCAACCCGCAACACTCCGAAGCCCACACCGAACTTTACGACCCGTGCGCACGCAAGTCGCGCCTCGGCGTGCGCCGAGACGCCTTCGACGGCGAACCGCTCACCGGCCTCACCGGCCTGCACAGCCACACTCTCTGCGAACAGGACGCCGCGCCTTTCGTGCGCACCCTTTCCGCCATCGAGCAGCGGTTCGGCGACCTGCTGCCGCACTTCTCGTGGATGAACTTCGGCGGAGGGCACCACCTCACACGGTCCGATTACGACATCGCCCTGCTGTGCGACGCATTGAACGGTTTCCGGCAGCGTCACCCGAACATCACGACGCTCTATCTCGAACCCGGCGAGGCCTGCGCCCTGAACGCGGGCACGCTTGTCGCCACCGTGTTGGATGTGGTCTACAACGAGATGCCGATCGCGATCCTCGACGCCTCCTGTACCTGCCACCTGCCCGATGTGCTGGAGATGCCCTACCGTCCGAGCGTCTTCCGCGACGCAGCCTGGCAAGGCGAAGCCTCGCCGGGACCCCGCGCCGACATCGGCTGCGAACCGGGCGAGAAACCGCACACCGTACGCTTGGCGGGAGTGTCTTGTCTGGCTGGGGACACCCTCGGCGACTGGTCATTCGACACGCCGCTCAAGTCCGGCGACCGAGTGATCTTCGAGGACATGGCGCACTACACCATGGTCAAGACCAACACCTTCAACGGCGTCCGCCTGCCGCACATCGCCCTGCGCGAAACAAACGGCACCGTGCGCGTGATCCGCTCCTTCGGCTACACCGATTTCAAGTCACGCTTGTCGTGACACGCCCTTTTTGCAGGCGTGTTCCGCGCGACACGTCCCCAAAGCCAGCAGCGCGTAAAAGGTGTGTTCGGCATCACCGTGTAAATCGTGAGGTGACGCGCCGAACAGACCGTCATCCAGCCAGCACGCCTCGACAAACGCGAGATCTTCGCGCGTGCGGCTCGAAAAGAAATCAGGGGAGTCATAGCAGGCAAAACGCGCCACAGACGTGGCAAGCAGGTCGGCTGCCGCGCCCGCCACCGATGAAAACCCGCCGCTCACACACCGCCGGGACAACAACGCCGGCAGAAGGCCCGTATCACAGTCGCCGACCAGCGTCGCCAACACCAGCCCTGCCGCCAAACGCGAGGTCGGCAACTGCCGCGCCACGTCAGCCGCAAACATCCTCCGCTGACGCCACCACGCCAACCGCGCCACGCCGCGCGGCACGTCCCCGACCGCCAACGCCAACAGAAACGCGCCATAAACCGCACGGGGCTCCCCGCGCAACATGGCGGCTCCGGCCGCAAGCCAACCCACGCCACGAGAACGCCGCCCTTCGCGCGCCACTATGATTTCAGCGCACCACGCATCCACCCCTCTGGCGCTACGCCCCTGCTCTTCGGCATAGGCGCACAGCCGCTCGCGCTCGAACAGCATGCCCAGCGCACGCAGGCTCAGCCACGCGAAAAACGAATAATACAGGTCGGGGCGTCCGTCCAAACCCCGGAACCCGCCCCCGGCGGTCTGCAACGCCCGCAACGCCGCACCCAACGTCTCCCGCGCTTCCACGGTCAGCCCCGCCGCGCCGCGCGCCGCTGTCGCTTCCATCGTCTGAAACAGATTAGCCATAAGGAATAATCAGAATCCGGAACGAAAGGTTCCAAACGGCATCGCTTTCAAAAAAACGCAGCCTCTCCCCAGCTGCGCCGGAAGAGGCTGCGTTTTCTGACTGAACCGTCAAGCCCGACTTATTTGAACAGCTTCTTCAGTTTATTCGCTGCTTCTTTCGCCGCGTCTGAGGCACCTTTGGCCGCGTCCGCGGCCCCCTGGGTCGCGTCGCCAGCGCCCTTGAGTGACCCCTTCAGCACATCGCCAGCCGCTTTACCCATATCAGAAACGGCCTTTGTCAGCCCGCCGACAATGCCGTTGACGATCTCGGTGAGCGCGTCGGCGGCCGTAGCTCCGCCGGACGCTTTGCCGATATCGCGAAGCGTCAGCGACGGCAACGGCAGTGTCAACGGCGTGCCGAAGGTGACGGCAGACGTGTAAGAAATTTTTGCGCCCTGCAGCGTGAATTCCTCAATGACCATCTTCTTGGAGGTCCGTTTCTCCTCGGTCTTCTTGGCATTCTGCTCCGTGGCGTTTTTCTTGGCGTTGGCCAGCATCGTATCGAAGTTGGATTTGCCATCCTTGCTTTCGAACCCGATGGCCGGCGCATCGATCAAGACTTTCTTGACCACGACCGTGTCGCTGAACAGAGACACCGTCTTCAGTCTGATCTCGACCTTCTCGACGGCAAAGGATTCGTTCTTGGAGTAACCCTCCGGATTGCCGATCTTCACTTGCGTGATCGTCAGAATCCCCAGCAGCGGCCTGAGCTT
>CAZXVN010000658.1:0-4708 GCA_964643945.1 uncultured Lentisphaeraceae bacterium
CAGCTTTTCTGATAGAATCCCGGCGAACACCGCCCGCACCGCTTCGCTGTCGGCACGCGAGACAATCACCACTTTCATCCCTTTGCCCAGGAGCGCTTTCACAAAATCAACAACCCCTGCCGGAACCTTGGCCAAGGCCCCTTTCAGCGCTTCGGCGTACTGCTCGTAACACTCCGCAATCACCGCCGGCACATCGATGGTCTTCTGCTGTTTATTACACAACGCGTTCAAGCCGGACGAAAACGATTTTCCGCCCATCGACCGGGCCATCAGCGTCGCATCCAGTTTCACGCCCTCTTTTTCAAGCCGCGTGCGGCAAATATCCAGCAGAATCGCGTGCCCAGGCAGAACCGCAAAATCAAACTCCACGATTACGCCACGCTGCAACTGAGCAGCAGTTGAATTACTCATCACAAACTCCTCGGTGTTCAGAAACTCTTATTATGCAGAACAATGAGTGTCATACTTTACCGTTACGCCCTCCCGTGGTCAAGCGTCCGTTCACAGACCCGTTTTTAGGGCACACAAGAAGTCCGTGCGCCCGATTGACGGGATACACAAAATACGGCGTGCAACAAAAGAAAGTTGAATCGTCGCTGTTGATTTGAAAGGCCTGTCAACGCGAAAAAGGCCAAGCGTCCGAACGGGGGGCAGATTCATGGCGGGGGTTCTTGCCCGTGCCGTTCCAACAGTTCGGGGTCTGCAAGACCGAGCTTTTTCATTTTATAACGGAGGATACGACGGGTGGTCCCGAGGTTGGCGGCGGCACGCGTCTGCACACCGCCCACTTGGCAAAGGGCGTCGGCGATGAGTTGACGCTCGTAGGCACTGACCGACTCTTCGAGGGTTAGTCCTTCTGCAGACAGAGGGGCTGCGGCGGAAACGGCGGGAACGGCTGGTTTGCCCGCAACCGCCGCACTGCACACGGGCTCGGCATGAAACTCTTCGGGGAGCCTAGCAGAAACGATCGTCGGCTCATGGCCATGGAGCACCAGCACGCGTTCGACAACGTTGCGCAGTTCGCGGACGTTTCCGGGCCAAGCGTAGTCGCACAGCCGGCGCAGGGCCTCAGCATCGAACCCGCGGGTTGCGGCGTGCAGGGCGGGCCCGAGCCGACTTAAAAAATGAGAGAGCAATAGCGGGATGTCGTCGCGCCGTTCACGGAGCGGCGGAAGACGGACCTGCACCACGTTGAGGCGGTAGAAAAGATCCTCGCGGAAGAGCCCCTCGGCGACCTCCTTGCGCAAGTCGCGGGCGGTGGCCGCAATAATACGGGCGTTGGTGCGAAGCAGCCGGGTTCCGCCGACACGCATGAACTCGCGCTCCTGCAGCACGCGCAGCAACTTCACCTGCGTGGCGACCGACATTTCGCCGATCTCGTCAAAAAACAGAGTTCCCGACCCTGCCAGTTCGAATCGTCCGGGTTTCTGGCGGTCGGCATTGGTGAACGCCCCTTTCTCGTGTCCGAACAGCTCGCTTTCCAGCAGATTCTCAGGGAGGGAGGCACAATGGACGGCGACGAACGGCTCGTCGCGACGGGGGCTCTGCGCGTGCAGCAGGCGGGCGGCGAGTTCCTTGCCCGTTCCGCTCTCGCCCTGAATCAGTACCGTAGCGGCGGTTGCGGCCGCCTGTTTCAGTTGTTCGACTGCGGCCACAAAGGTGGGACTGCACCCGACAATATCCCGCGTAGGAAATGCGGCTGACAGCTCGGTTTCCAAGACAGCGACCTGCCGGTGGAGCCGCTTGGTTTCGAGCGCCCGCCGCACCACATGGCGGATGTTCTCCACGTCGAACGGTTTGCCGACAAAGTCGACAGCTCCCTGACGGATAGCCTCGACCACGGGCGGGATGGCGGTCGACGCGCTGACCATGATGATGGGTAGATCGGGATGGTCGGCGCGAATCTGGCGCAGCAGATCGAGCCCGGATTGGCCAGGCATCACGACATCCAGCAGGACGACATCCACCTGCTCACGCGACAAAACCGCTTGAGCCTTTTCCGCTGTGGCGGCAAGAAGCACGGTGTAACCGTGCGAGAAAGTCAGTCGCAGGGCCTCGCGGCTGCCCTGCTCGTCGTCAACGATCAGGAGTTTCGGCATGGTTGGTGCACCCCTCCAACGGCAGTGTGATGGTCACGGTCGTCCCGTGCTCCGTGGTATCGACATCCATGCGGCCGCCGTGGTCAACGACCGCTCGCCGCGCCAACGGAAGCCCCAGCCCCAACCCGCGCGGCTTGGTGGTGCTGAACGGTGAAAAGAGTTTGCCTTGCATTTCTTGGGCGATGCCCGGCCCGCTGTCGCTGACAGCAAACACGAGGGCGCGGCTGTCGTCGGCGCCGACGCAGCGGACATGCAGACTGACGCGTGGTGACGGCCGGTCGCGGATCGATTCATACGCGTTGACCAGCACGTGGGCAAGCCCGGCACTCAGTGCGTCGGCATCGGCAGAAAGCGCCGGCAAGTGATCCTCAACCTCGCACACCACAGCGCTTTTTGCTAACCCCGCCAGTTTTTCGGCACGCGCGCACGCCTGTGCCACAAGCACGCTCGGGGCGGTCGGACGGAAGACCAGTCTGGGGGGGTGCGCAAACGTGTTGATTTGCGTGATGATCGCGTTCAATCGGCTGACCTCTCCGGTGACGATGTCGAAAAACTGCTGGCGGAATTCAGGGTCGGTGTGCTTTTCGGGTAAAAGTTGCGCGAAGGTGCTGATGGCAACCAGCGGGTTGCGCACTTCGTGCGACATGGCGGCGGCCAGATCATTCCAAAACACATGACGATCCAGCTCCTCTTGTTTTTCGCGCAGCAGACGCTCGCTGGAAATATCGGACAGCAACAGCATGGCGCCCAGACAGGCGCCATCGCTACCGATACGGTGCGCGTCGGCCTGAATGGTGCGGCGGCTCGCGGGGTCGGTCCAGACGGCCGGCGCGGGCGCGGCACCCTCCCGGATCGTCCGCAAGATCACGTCGGCAATCCGGCTGCCCGTCTGTTCCACGGGGTGGTTAACCGTTTCCGCGGCGGTCACGCCCAAAATTTGTTCTGCCGCGCGGTTAAACCAACGCACCACGCTATCCTCTGAAACGGCTAATATGCCGATGGGGATAGCCTCCAGCAGGTTTTCCGCCAGCGTCTTCTGGACGGCAAGCTCTTCAACCAGCAGCGCGTTTTCAAGTAGCGTGGCGACTTGCTCGCCGATGACGGTGAGGTCGTTAAGATCACGCGGCGCGAACGGGATGCCGGTGGCGCGGTGTCCGACAAAAATCCAACCGAGCAGACCACGCTTGCCGAGAAGCGGCACGATGATTTCGGCGCCCGCTTCATCCAGCACGTGTTGCAACAGTCGGCGGTCGCGGAGGTCATCGACATGGGCGAGATGCGCGCGGCAGACGAGATGTGCATGGCGCTCCAGCCAGCGCACGAACAGGTCGAGCGGCCCAAACGATATCGATCCGGTGCTGTCCAAGCAGCGGAGCCCCGACCACAACCGATAGGAGGCCTCGTCATGCAAGCGGGCGAACACGCCCACGCGTGCGACCCGGCCGGCGGAGGCGACGCCCTCGACCAACTGGTCAAGGAGCTTTTGGCTGTCATGAAAATGGCGTGAAGCGCGCCACAGTTCATATAAGGGCGCGAGGTTCAGATCGGGCTCGTCCGCCGGCGGCGGTGGCGGCCCCGCCGTGCAGGCGGCGCGCTGCTGCCGCAACAGACTCAGCTCTTCTTGGGCCTGGTGCAGCATGATGGTCTGGCGCAGGGTTCGGCGCAGGCGCTCCGGCGGCACATCGAGCGGTTCCACCGCGAACACGCCCGCATCTTGGCAGGCCAGAAACGGATCAGATTCCGGCAGGCCGAAAACGACGATTCCGCTACGCGACTCCGGAGATGCGTCTGCGAGTGCCACCTCGGCTTCGGGATGCCGTAAATCGAGCAACCGCACGGAGGGCGTGCAGGGTTCACGCGCCCATTCCAAGCGACTGGAGGTTGCGCGAATATCCGCCAATCCGCCGACGGCCCGAACCAACTGTTGGGTCAGCTCGGGATCGCACGTCAACAACAGGCATGCTGTGGCGGGTGTTGTCATTCCGCTCCTTTCTTTTCATTATCATCGTTTCCGCTTGAAACAGCAAGCAGCGGCAACAGTACACAGAAGCACGTACCCGTTCCGGGGGCACTCTCCACATCGATCATGCCGTGATGTTCGAGAACAATCCCGTGCGCGACCGAAAGGCCCAGACCCGTACCGTTGGCCTTGGTTGTGAAAAAGGGGTCGAAAATCCGCTGGCGGTCCTCAGGCGCGACACCTCGTCCGGTGTCGTGTACCCGCACCTCGATCCACGCATCGACTTCCGGCAGCCCGTGGTGCCACGGCTGATCCGGTCGGCCGACCCTGTGCGTCGACACCGTCAGCGTGCCGCCAGGTTCCGTTGCGTCGATGCCGTTCAAAAACAAATTCAAGAACACTTGGCCGAGCAGGCGGTGGTCGCCGAGCAGACGGTCGTGCTCAGCGTTGTAGTGGTGTTCGAACACAAGCCCTTTGGCCTTGATCTGCTGGGCGGCCAGTTGCCAAGCGCCATCCAGCGCAGCGTGTAGCGGCAGGGGAACGAGCGTGGGTTTCACCGGCCGGGAAAAGTTAAGCAATTGCGAAACGATCGCGTTGATGCGCTCGACTAGATCGGAAGAGCGTCGTGTAGGGAAAGAGTGTTCAGAGC
>CAZXVN010000659.1:0-2403 GCA_964643945.1 uncultured Lentisphaeraceae bacterium
CTTCCGGAGTTCTTTTGAAGCTCCTCCAGTTCCTTCAGGAACGTCTTGCCGCCGGCGTACCGCTCGCCAAACGTCGCAATCAGATCCTCCACCGCCAGACGGAGCGTGTCGGGAGAAACCGAAGCCCCGCCTGGAAGCACAGGCAGGAGCCGCCTCCGTTTGGCGAACCGCTCGGCTGTGGCTTGGGAGTCGAGGCGGCCGGTGGCGGCGACATCATCCAGTGTCACGTGCCCCCAGCCGCCTTCGTTGCCGTCGAACACCCGCAGGAAAACCCTCTGCCCGACCAGTTGCGCCACGTTCCATTGAACGCGGGACATCACTTCGCTGTTCTGTCCGCGTGCCTGAACCTGCTCCTTGCCGTCAAGCGTGCACAGGGCCACATAGGTATCCGTGTGCGAGCCGCCGCCGATGAGAAAGGATATCTCAGTGCCCTCTAGAAGGAAGACCGGCGACTCGATCACGCCCCGCTGCGGATCGGCCGGCGCGCCGTTGACGCCCTCAACCGTGGAGAGGTGAAACTTGCCCTGCCGCGACGCATACGGGCCTTTGTTGTGATACTCCGCGCGGTCGGTCGCCACGCGCACGAACTTGCCCTCGACTACCTTCCAGCCCTGGAGATCGCCGGTCTCGAAGTCGAAACGGAGCGGTTCCGCAGCAGCATGCAGCGACGCCGCCAAGGTTCCGGACATTAGAACTGCTAGAAACGATATCTTCGTCATATTGGCTTCCCCACCCCATTGAACGGGTTTTATATTTGTACATTCTACGGCATCACGCTGACGTTGTCGAAGCATTTTGGGTAGATGAAGTGCGAAAAAGCGCATGCATAAACGCGACCAGGTCCCGTTTCTCGACGTCGGTCAACTGGAGCTGCTGAATCAGGTTACAATACTCAACCGTATCGTCCTCGTCATTCGGCTTGATGCCTTCAGCCCGCCTCTGCTATTCTTTTACCTATGCAAGTGCTTTTTCAGGTCGATCCTTGCAGGCGCGTGCCACGTACCGCCCGAAAAGCGGTTGCTTGTCAGTTGCGGATTGAGGAACGGAAGACGGCGGAAGAGAGAAAGTCAACACCCATGACGAGTGACCACGCGAGACCTTCCACTGAAGTTTCGGCCATGCGCCTTGAGCGCGTGGTGGATCTGGTCGAGCTCGCCGGAAAAATGAAAGCCTCCACGGTCGCCGTAGTCGGGGGATACCGCAACGACGACCTGCGGCTGGTCGAGTCTGCCCGCGACCACGGGATTGTCGACCGGATCCTCCTGGTCGGCCCTCGGAAACGCATCGACCAGGCCATCGCCGAGGTGGGCATCAGCATCGACCCCGCCGACATCGTGCCAGCCGACGACGACGTCCAGGCCGCCCGGGCCACCGTCCAGCTCATCCAGGCCGGCGGTCTTGACATCGTGCTCAAAGGCGGCATCTCCACCCCGGTCATCAACCGCCACATGATCCCGCTGGCCGTGCGCCCCACGGTGAGTCTGGCCACGGTGTTCGACAGCCCCTGCATCGCCAACGGCCGGCCGATCCTCCTGACCGACGCCGGCGTCACCACCGTCTGCAATTTCGGGCGTTTGGCGGACATGATCCACAACGCCGTGGACGTCGCCCGGACGGTTATGGGCATCGACCGGCCGCGGGTGGCGGTCCTGTCTGCTAACGAGAAGCAGATCCCCTCGCTGCCGTCCACCTGGATGGGCCTGGAGCTGGCCAAGCGGACCTGGCCCCACGCCGTGGTCTGCGGGCCGCTGTCTTTCGACCTGGCCATCGATCCTGAGTCGGTCTCCATCAAGGGTATGCCGGATGTGCCCAACGCCGCCGAGGTGGCCGGACAGGCCGACGTCCTCATCTGCCCGGGGATCGACACCGCCAACGCCCTGTACAAGCTGATCTCCGCCTTGAATAAGTACGGAGAGGCCTCTCTGGCCAGCATCACCATGGGCTTCCCCGTCCCGTACATCATCCTGTCGCGCGCGGACAGCCTGGAGACGCGGCTGGTTTCGATCGCCCTCTGCGCGGTCTACTCGCAGCGGAAGGCGCAGATGCGGCCGGCCGCACCCGTCACCGCTGTCCAGCCTGCGGCGGCTGAGGCTGTGGCGGAGCTCCCCTCTGGCCAGGCTCAGCCGCCCGCGCAGGAGCCTGCGGCAAACCCACCCCCCCCCTGCGCACCCAGCCTCCTCGCGGCAGCCCGGCAGGCGGGCCAGGAGGTCGCCCGGCCCTGGGAAACCCTGGCCCTGGTGGTCGCCAACCTGGACGAGCAGATCACGGTGGCCGCCGTTCGCAACGGCCGGATCATAGACCACGCCACCCTCCCGCCGGGCGGCGGGCCGGCTGACAGCCCCGGCTGCGACTCCGCCGGCCAAGAGTTGGACTACCGGGTAGCCCAGGAGATCGGCCAGATGT
>CAZXVN010000660.1:0-5071 GCA_964643945.1 uncultured Lentisphaeraceae bacterium
CTCACCCTCAACATCCGCTAACATCCTTCGCGACAGGGAGAACAAATAATGAGCAACGAACTCGACAATACACCGCCGCAAATCATCATCTACGAAACTGACGACAAAGTCGCTAGAGTCATCGTCCGCCTTGAGAATGAAACCGTCTGGCTGACCCAGCAACAGGTGTCGGATCTTTACGGCACCTCCCGCCCCAATGTGACGATGCACATCAAAAACATCTTTTCCGACGGCGAATTGAATGAGAACGCAGTGTGTAAGAAATGCTTACACACTGCCGCCGACGGAAAAAACTACGAGGTCTTGTTTTACAACCTCAACATGATTATCTCCCTCGGCTACCGCATCAATTCCAAGGTCGCCACCCAGTTCCGCCAATGGGCCACCGTCCGCTTGCGCGAATACATCATCAAAGGGTTCACCATGGACGACGCCCGCCTGAAGGAACTCGGCGGCGGCGGTTACTGGAAGGAACTCCTTGAACGTATCCGCGACATCCGCGCCAGCGAGAAGGTCTTTTACCGCCAAGTCCTGGACATTTACGCCACCAGCGTTGACTACGACCCGGAGGCCGATGAATCCGTCGCCTTCTTCAGAAAAGTTCAGAACAAAATCCATTTCGCCGTTCACGGACAGACCGCCGCCGAAGTGATCTGCAGCCGTGCCGACGCGGAAAAAGAGTTTATGGGATTGATGTCCTTTTCCGGGAGCAGACCGCTCCTCGCGGACGCTGTGGTTGCCAAGAACTATTTGACCGCGCCTGAATTGCGCGCGCTCGGTCAGATTGTGGCCGGGTATCTGGATTTCGCTGAACGGCAGGCGGAACGCCAGGCGCCGATGACGATGCGCGACTGGGCCAAGCATCTCGACAAGATTCTGACGGCAACCGGCGAACGCCTGCTCGCCGACGCCGGGAGCGTCAGTCACGAGCAAGCCGTTGAAAAAGCAAGATCAGAGTATGTCAAGTATCAGGCCAGAACGCTCAGCGACGTGGAAAAGCAATATCTTGCCAGCCTCAAAAGCGCCGCAACCACTGTAATAAAGAGAGGTAAAGCCAGCCCCTGAGAAAAGGCAGGAATGCATCAGCGTTCTTGGAGAGGAACCGTTTACTTGGTGCCATTCCCATGCAATTACATTCCGGGTCACAGCCGACCCACATATGTCCCGAGGATCGGATGCGACATTTCGGCCTTGGGGATCTTGACGTGCTCGTACGCGGGGTTGTCCGACAGGAACAGCCAGGTGCCCGGATCGGTTTTGAAGCGCTTCACCGCGTACGCTCCGCCCTCAGACCCCGACGTGAAATCGGCGGCGATCACGATCTGGTTGTCCTGTCGCGGTGTTCGGTGGTACTCAAAGACCAAGAGGTCGCCGATATGGAAGAGCGGCGCCATCGAGTCGCCGGCAACGCGGATCACGAAACGGTTGAGCTTGCAGAGCTTCTCGGGGACCGCGATCCAGTCGAGTCCGGTGAGGTCTTCCAACCGTCCGGTTTCGAAACCGTCGAAGAAAGGCCCCGCCGCCAGTTCGGCCACGATGGGCAGGGCCGATTTGAAGGCGCGATGCGGGACTTCGGCCGGATCGAGCAGTGTGCGTCCCTGCGGCAACACATGATAGCGGGCGGCCGACCGCTTGCCGTCCAAGTCCAGAATCGGTAACGGCTGAAGCGGCTGGTAGAGAGAATCACCGGCATCGGAAGATTCTGATTTGACGGCGGTCTGCAGAGTGCATGAAGCGCGAACCTTTGTACCCCTTACTGCGGACGTGGCCGGTTGCCAGCGTTCGACGCCGCGCTGGACGGCCACGGTCTCGACAGCCTCGGACAGCGCCGCGAAGGCGGGTGCCTCCCATTGCGCTTCCGCGTGGTTGCGTCCGAAGAGCGTGCGGCTCAACTCGAGGTCGAACCGCTCGGGCATCGCGTGTCGCGTGATCTGCCAGCAGCCGATGATCGCCTCGCGGCTGCGGAACAGCGTCTCGCGGTCAGCGAGCCGGTCGCGTTTCTCGTTGTTGATCCTGGCGTCGGCGGGCAGCAGGTTCCACAGGTCGTTGTTGTGCCACAGCGAGAAGGGGATCGCATGATCCACGTCGAAGCGGCGGTCGGTCAGGTCGGCCTGCGTCCAGACGCAGGCGAGCCCCGGACACGCCTTGTAGATCTCGCGAACGGCGTAGACGTCTCGGTCGGTCTCGGGCCGGATCAGCAGTTTCTCCAGCACGCGGGTCATGGGCACCTGCTGCTTGGAGATCTCGACGGTCAGCTCGGCCCAGCGCAGGATGATGGCCTCGGAGATCCAGTGGCCGACCAGGCAGAGTTCGCGCCAGATGTCGGCGTTGAACCGGACCCGCCCTAATGACGCGTAAAGCGCTTGCGGCGTGTGGCACTTGCCGCTGGCCGACCGCTTGCCGTCGCCAAATGAAAAACCGCCCTGGCTGGCGAAGGTCACAGGCCCGACCACAATGGTGTTGGCGATCTTGTTGAGCGCAGCGTCGACCAGCGTTCGTGCGGCAGGATCGAGGCGCCCGCTCCGGAACTCGCCGTGGAAACGGCTCAGGCCGCTCTGGCGGCTGAAATGCGCGGCCAGCGCTGCCAGTTCCTTACGGAAGGCGATGGGCTTTTTGATTTCCATGCCGCGTTTCTGCGGGATCAGCGGCTCGTCGCCGGTGTCGACCAGCGGCCAGTAGTAGTAAAGCCATTTCTCTGCCAAAAGGCCGAGCGGTACGCTGACCGTGTCGCCGGGGTGCCACCGCACCTGCCGGTACGCGGTCTGGGCGATATCGCAGAGCGCCCGCATCAGCGCGAGCTTATAGGTGGCGTCTTTCTTGTCGTGGTTGATGACCGCCTCGATCTGGTCGACCGGACGAGTCCCCGACAGATGGTCGCAGCCGAACACGAGTGTGGTCCAGCGCGTGCCGCGACCGAGGCCGTCATCGTTCTCCTCTTTCGCCAGAAAGGTGAAGCCGAGCCGCTCGAAGAGCAGACGCACCTCGCCGGGCTCGCGGTCGGCGTAGAGGCGCGGATCGTCCTCGGTGGGTGCGCGCCCCGAGCAAAAGGAGCAGATGAGGCGTCCGCCGGGATTGAGCAGCCCGCGGATCTGGAAGGCGAGATCGAACAACTCGTGGTCGGGCACGTGCATGAGCACGGCGACGGCCACCACGGCATCGAACTGGGTTTGCAGCAGGGGATGGCCGGGCTGTAGCGGGAAAGCGGCCGACTGGAACGTGACGCGCTCATTGCCCGGTGCGAGACGGGCCTGCGCCAGCATCGGCTCGCTGGCATCCGTGGCCAGCACATCGAGGCCGAGCGCTGACATGAAAGCGGATTCGCGCCCGATGCCGCAGCCGATCTCCAGCACGCTTCCCGATGCCGGCAGCCAACGGCGCAACAGAACGTGCAGAGCCGTGACATCTGCCCCCAGGTATCGGGCGGCGAACTGCTCTGCGTGCGTGTTGTAATACTGACCTGTGGCATCGTGCATGGGACGTGCTTTCTGAATATCGTTGCTATCATACAAAGCCAGCCCGTAAAGTGCCACAGGTAATATTCAAGAGTTCACGTTTTCAAACCCGTATGCCGCTCGTCTGGGTCGGCCGCGACCTTTCAGGGACGCGAGCTTCTTCCGGCCTTTGGTGGTGAGGCGGTATTTCTGTAGGCGGCTGTTGGGCTTGTCTGGGACGGTGGGTTCTATGATCCCTTGTTCAATCAGCGGCTGCAAAATGGTTCTTCGGAAGCGTGTGCGGTTTGTGTGTCGCGCCAAGGCCATCAGTTTTAGCATCTCGACAGGTGATGCCGCGGCACGCAGGATGATATCGAAAAGATCACTTGGGACGGACTTGGGACAGACTTGGGACAGAGTTGGGACATTTGTTGTCTCAACTGGCGGCACGTCTGGCATGGCCGCTTGGGGATGCACCGGCAGGCGGCACATGAAAAAGGTGTGGTCGTCGTCGAAGTCGAACTCCGGCTTCGGGGAGCCGTTACGCTTCATGGCGTGCAGGATCTTTGGGATGCCGGTGGAGCGGCCCTCCGTCATGTCCAGTTCCTTGAGGAACTCGCCGATGCGGCGGTTGCGGTACCGGCGGGGGAGCGCACGGCCCGCGCGCAATTGCGCCAGACGCACGGAACGGGCCGGGCCGGGATAGCTGAGGATCACCAGGTCGTCTTTGGAGATGCGCACCTCGATCGGTTCGCGCACGTCGTAGCCGCGGTGGTAGACGGCATTCGCCACGGCCTCCTCGATGGCGGCGTAGGGGAAGTTCTCGACGCGCGTGGCCTCCGCGCGGTCCGGGTGCTTGATGACCGTCTCGCTGATGTAGTTGCGGCGGATGTAATCCAAGGCCTCGCGGGTCATGCGGCCGAGCGGACCGCGGAAGACCTTCTCGGTGAACGTGTCGCCGCCCGCGCCTTCCGGGAACCAGACCACGTCGATCTGCGTGGCCGGGAAGAAACGGTGCGGCTCGGGATTGAAGAAGAGCAGCCCCACATTCTTGGGGAACAGGGCCTCCTTCGGGCCGTCCACGATGTTCATCTGCCGCCCGAGGTCGGCAAGGGAGAGTTTCTTTGCGGGGCCGGCCAGCGGGCTTTTGATCTCTTTCAGAAAGGCCACGATCAGCTCGCCGGGGGGCGAATGGCGAGGGCAAAAAGGTGACGGGGGGAGAAGCGCGATATGCGCGATATGCGGGTCAAGCGTGTGAGCGCGATAAGCGAGTTAAGCAGATAAGCTCGGCGGATAGGGTTCAGGGTTTCAACGCGGCGGGACTGCTGGTTTCAGGGTTTAAAGGCGTGAAGGCGCGATGGTAGAGCGTGACAGTTTTTCGAGAGGTTAATGGACAATAGCAGAACGCGGGGGCGAGGGATATGGGAAAAACGGGAATGCGGAAAATAAAGGAAAATAAATATTGGGTTGGCGATTGCCATTTTTTTGAATATCTTGGATAACTTGAGAGTGCCGAGTTCTTCGGCTCTCTGAGGCTGCCTGCCCTCGCTCGTCCAGCACCCTGCTGAACGAAATATCATGGCACAGGCCAACCGTTGGCATCTATTATGCGGGGGGGTGAAAAGAGTCAACCCCGGATT
>CAZXVN010000661.1:0-3861 GCA_964643945.1 uncultured Lentisphaeraceae bacterium
GGGGCGTTGGCAACAGGAGGAACTACAATGAGTTCATATCACATCGCGCAAGACGGAAACCAAACCGGTCCCTATGACGAGGATGAAATCCGGAGGCAAGTCGCCACGGGCGCACTGAACGCCTCCGACCTATGCTGGTGCGAGGGGATGGCTGATTGGCAGCCAATTGGAACAACCCTCAATATCCAAGCAAACAGTCAGCAGCCACCCACGATTCCGCAGAGTTCACCATGTGTGGCCGACAGGGATAAGCCACTGTTTCTCTACATACCGGCAGCAAGGTTGATCGTTATGTCTATCGTATCCATGAGCCTCTACGAAGCCTATTGGATATACAAGAACTGGCGATATATCAAGGAACGGGACGGCCTGAACATCAGCCCATTCTGGCGGGGGTTCTTCGGAATCTTCTACTGTCACAGCTTGCTGCGCAGAATTCACGAAGACCAAGAGGCACGGTCATACCACCAACCCACCTTTTCCCCTGGCGGTCTCGCCACCGGCTGGGTGCTGCTACTGATACTTGCCAATGTCGTGAGCCGTGCCCCAAGCATCGCGGCATCAATTATTGCGGCCTTTATCCCTTCGTTTCTTTGTCTGGTTCCGGTTCAGAACTACATCAACACGATCACCGAGGAGCGGAATCCGACTCAACAGACATATGGCTGGTCATCAGGCCATATCGTATGTCTCGTGTTTGGCATCATTGTCTGGGGATTGCTACTGATCGGACTTGGAGCCAAAACGTGACAGGAAGCCCAATGTTCTCAAACTCGACCGGCCATACGATCACATTATCAGCAATCCATACGAATGGGCATTGCAGCAGTTCTCCGATGGCCCGCTCTCTGGTGCAGACGTGGGCGACTACGCACGTCTTGTGTTGACGTACGGACTCAAGCAAGCGATCGCCGACCTGGGGGAAGATGGAACCCAAGAGCTTCTCCTTCGGCAAGACTGCTCCGCCCGAGTGTGGGATGTGCTGGTTTTCACGCCTGTCAAAGGCGGGTACCGATAACCACCTTCGAACCGTCAACAAATCAGCCTTGCCTGATTCGCAGTCTGATATTGTCAATAAGATGATTGAAGCCATCGACAAGAACCAGAACACGCCAGATCTGACAAATACGATTTTTTGGCGTGCAAGGAAACATGGAAGTGACCAGCTCTGTGCATATCCAGAAGACAGAATGTCTGCACCCCCCGTACACCTTTCCAAGGCTGGTCGCATAAGCCCAGAAGGGGTGCCTGGCTTATACCTGTCTGATTCTGTTGATACAGCCATTGCTGAGAACAGGCCATGGAAAGGCGCAAATCTTAGTGTTGCCAGTTTTCAGCTTCTGAAAAAGCACAAGTTGGCTTATCTGCGGCGCAGTGAAATGGTTGCCGAAATATTGCATGTGGGAAAACGAATCCCTGTATCAGCGGTGCAAAGTTTGTCATTCATGGCGTCTTCATTTTCAAAGCCCGTAGGATCAGAAAGCGCTGATGACTATGTGCCGACGCAATTCTTTTCAGACAGGCTAAAACTGCTAGGATACGAAGGCCTTGTTTATGACAGCATGATGTACGAAGGCGGGTATAATCTTGCGCTATTTGATCCCAGTAATGGCGTAAGCCTGATGGGTAAAGTCGAAGTTTATTATGTGACCAAAGTCCAGTATGCCTTCAACAAGTATTGATCAATAAACAACAGCATTGCCCCAGTAAATTCAAAAGGGTGTGTCGTTCAATGCGGTCGTGACCTTCAGCTCACCAGCGGGACATCGCGTATTTGCCCGGCAAGCGGCAGCTTTGTCCATTCCTCGTTTAGTGGAGTTGATTATGCTGGTCAGGAGTTTTAGAAGTTCGGTTGTGTCATTCAGGATGGATTCACTTTCTTTCACCGAGAGATAATCCGTTTCTCGGAGAAGCAGCACCCAGTATTCCGTTTCGTTGGCTTCTTTAAGTGCAATCGCCAGCTTGTGGATGAAGTCTGGTTTGCTCTCCGCCTGTTCTGCCTCACGCGCCAGCGCCCCAATTGCCGTGCCCGACCGCAGCAATTGTTTGGACAGCACATATTCCTTCTTCTCGCCACACAGATACTTATACAGGTTCACAACCCGCACGGCGAAAGCAAATGACTTTGTCTGAAGCGCCCCATCCTTCATTGTCCATTATCCATTCTTCAATTGATAACTGAAAACTGTCAATTGTCAATTATCAATTGTCATTTCTCCCCTGTCAATTCTCCATTGAACGCCCGGTGCAGCAGTGCAGCAGCGACTTCTTCAACGCCTCCAGCGCATAGAGTTTCTGCTGACAGATGGCTTCGAGGCGTTGGGTTTCTTCGCGCAAGGCGTCCGTTGTTGAAACAATGCGTTGCTGTTCTTCGAGACAAGGTAACTCGATTTCTAATTCCTTAATCATTCCCAATTTCAGAAACTTCGTCCCAGCGCCAACTGACTGCTCTTTGAACTTCTTCAAACCCTTGAGCATTTGGAAATAGAGGAAGCGGTAGAGCACACGCTTCCTCTCGTTCACAGTGATGACGTAAGTGCGCTGGTAAGCATTAAACTTTCCGTTGTAGTGCTTCACGTTGAAATCGCCAACAGCGTTGTTACCCGCCAAGAGGATCGCCTCGCAATCGAAGGCGTAGGTGTCGATTGCGAAAATGTCCCTTGAACAAGTGAAGAAAGGAAACTTCCCACCTTCAACAGCGGCATTAGCATCGAGTTTCCCTGTTTTGATATTCACCAAATCGCCAAGCATGGCTTTCTCTGCATGTTCGACATGGAGGTGGCTCTCGAAAAGGGCGCGGGCGTTCTGGAGGTTCTTCTCGGCGTTGGCTTTGGCGGTGGCGATGCCCTCGAACGCTTCGTCGAGCAGGCCGACGATCCGCTGCTGTTCAACGAGCGGGAAAAAACTGATCTCAATCGCTTTGTATGCGGCACCATCCAAATTCCACCGCAGGGGATTGAGTGCCAGCGCAAAACAGAAAACAAGTGCTGGGATTTACAGCATGCCTGAAGTGCCCGGGTTCGTTTTGCTAAAACCGCATCTTCAGGAACCGGAAGATAGGCCGGAACTGTCTTGAAACCCGATGATCCCGTGTGCTACCGTTCATGTGACGCTTGGTAACGTTAACAGCGGCATCGGTCTTCTGCGGGCCAGGATCAAGGGTTGCTGCTGTTCGATAAAGGAAAGAGAGAATGTGATGCGGGTTGCGTTCATCATCAGTTTCATGGCCAACGCGCTCCTGGCATTGCTCTCGCTGGCGCTCCTGCCTGCGAGAGTCGCGATCCATTTCGATCCCGGGGGAACGGCAGACGGCTGGGCGCCTGGCTACGTCAACAGCCTCATCTTCTTGGGATTAGACACCGGCCTGTTTCTCTCTCTCTATTTCTCGCCGCGCCTGATACTCGCCTTCCCTGCGGAGTGGGTCAATCTTCCCAACAAGCACTTCTGGCTGGCGCCGGAGAATCTTCTAAGGACTGGGGAAAAGATATCCGCCCTCATGTACAGGTTCGGCACGGCCATGTTCCTGTTTCTCTTTGCGACAGGACTGCTGACGGTTCAAGCCAACCTTGCGGAGCCCGTGAAACTCAACGAAAGGTTGCTCTTGATGTTCCTGGGATTGTTCCTGGCCTACACCGTCGTGTGGGTTGTCTTCTTCTACAGAAGCTTCAGGGTTCCAAACGAAAAGGATGTCGAGAACCAAGTGACTAAAGGGAAACGTATATGAGTGCGCCAAGAAGCGTGTAACAGGCAGTCGGTTAAAGTCCGACACGGCCAAAGCCTAACCAGCAGGCCGTTACCGAATGTGCATCCGTGGAGGTAACGAGACGGATGAAGCCACAGGAGAGGAGACACCAGACCGCA
>CAZXVN010000662.1:0-7219 GCA_964643945.1 uncultured Lentisphaeraceae bacterium
CATAGCCGGTGACTGGAGTTCAGACGTGTGCTCTTCCGATCTGGGAAAAGGACCTGATGGCAGCAACAAAAGCAAAAGCAAAAAAGAACGTGGCGGTTCGCAAGGCGGCTCCGATCAAGAAAAAAGCAAAACCCTCCCACTCTTCGGTAAAAAAGTCGAAAAAGAAGGCAACCAAGAAGCCTGCCGACGGGGCGGAGGATGGTCTTGAACTCGCACTCGTTGATGCGGATGCGGTGGTCAGCGAACTCGTGGAGCCCTCCCCCGAGGATTTAGAGTTTGACGCTGACGAGTTGGTGAGCCTCAGCGTGGGCACCGATGTCGTGATCGACAGCGTCCTGCATGAGGGTGACGAGCCGGAGGACGAGATTGATGTCGAGGTGGATCCCTTCAGCGAGGGCGCTGAACAGGGCGAGGCGGATGCGGGCCTGGATTTCGATGTGATCGAAGGGGCTGAGTTTACCGTCGGCTACGATTCCGAATTGGCGTTGGACGCGGACCGGGCCGAGGCGAAGGCCAAACGTGAAGAGCGCAGCGAGCGCATCAAGATGGTCATCAAGCGGGCCGAGAATCAGGGCGGCTATCTCACCTACGACGACATCAACGAGACGCTGCCGAGCGCGGTGATCAAAGACACGGACATTGAGTCGTATCTGGCGATTCTGCGCGGCATGGATGTCGAGATCATCGACGCCTCCGAGGTCGAGCGTTTTCGCAGCGAGCACGAGCAGGAGGAAAAACGTGGGCGCGGCAACCGGCTGGACTTCTTTGATGACCCGATCCGTATGTATCTGCATCAGATGGGGCAAGTGCCGTTACTCACGCGCGAACAAGAGGTGGAAATCTGTAAGCGGATTGAGCTCGCTGAGAGCAAAGAGCGCGAGATGTTCAATCAGTTTGCTTTCACGCCGCGTCTGTATCTGGAGCTGATCGACCGGCTTGAGACCGGCATGGAGCGCTTCGACCGCGTCGTGACCGACAAATTTGCAGACAGCCGTGACGCTTACATGGAGGGCGTCGGCAAGATCAGGAAGAGCCTCGCCGGCGTACAGACCAAAATTCAGAAAGCGTATGCGGCGGTTCTGGCGTGTCGCAAGGACGACGCCAAACGCAAGCGGGCCGTCAAGACGTTGGAGAAGGCGCGCCACGATCTGATCGGTGTGTTCCAGAGTTTGAATTTCAAGCAAAAGATTTTGGAGAGCCTCTGCACGGAGGCGGACGAGAAGATCTATCGTCCGTATAAGCAGCTGCTGAACGAGCAGGGCAAGTTGCGCAAGCAGCGGCCGACCAAAAAAAGGGATCAGGCCCTGCAAGAGGGCGCGTTGCGGATTGCGGCGATCGAGCAGGTTTTCGGTATGGACCCCGAAGAGTTCCTCGGCAAGTTCGAGGAGCTGCGTGACGTGCTGCGCTCAGGCCAGAAAGCCAGGACCGAAATGGTCGAGGCTAACTTGCGCTTGGTCATCAGCATCGTCAAGAAGTACATGAACCGCGGCCTTTCGTTCCTCGATCTGATTCAAGAGGGAAACACCGGCCTGATGAAAGCCGTGGAGAAGTTCGAGTATCGGCGCGGCTACAAGTTCAGCACGTATGCCACGTGGTGGATCCGGCAGGCCGCGACCCGGGCGATTGCTGATCAGGCGCGCACCATCCGTATCCCGGTTCACATGATCGAAACGATCAACAAGTTGCTCCGCGTGCAGAAGAAACTTGTGCAGGAGCTGGGACGTGAACCCACGCCGGAAGAAGCCGCCGAAGAGATGGACATTCCCGTCGAGCGCGTACGCGCCGTCTACCGCATGGCCCAGCAGCCGATTTCGCTGCAGAGCCCGGTGGGCGATGGTGACGATGCGCATTTCGGTGACTTCATTGAGGACAAGTCCGCAGAGAACCCTTCAGAGATGACGGCTTACAGCATGCTGAAGGAGCGTCTGCAGGAGGTGCTGAAAACCCTGACCGATCGTGAAAGCCAAGTGCTGGATTACCGTTTCGGTTTGACCGACGGCTATTCCCGCACGTTGGAGGAGGTCGGCAAGCAGTTCAACGTGACGCGCGAGCGCATCCGCCAGATTGAGGCTAAGGCGTTGCGCAAGTTGCGTCATCCTACACGGCTGCGCAAGCTGGAGGGCTTCCTGGAAACGCGCTGACGCGGGAGACGGTGCCGCGTGTGAGCGCGGTGTTCTCGCAAGCCTTTTCACCAACCTGTCGCGTGGCTAAGGTTGCAGTGCGTACCCTCAAGCAGAGTCGTGTGTAATATCCAATGAAATGAACGAAGGAGGTTCTTTTGGACATGCATAGTTTGACCAATCCGCTAGCGGTTGGTGTTGTTGTCGGTGTCGTGAGTTTGCTGATCGGGGTTGTCATAGCGAAGAGAGGTAAAGGCGGCAAGGGACGCACCGCTAAAGGCGGCGACAAAAACTGTGTGGAGATCTATGTCGGCAACCTGAGTTACGACATGAGTGAAGCGCAGATGCGCAAGGAGTTTGAGAGGTACGGCACGGTCAAGTCTGCGCGTATCATCTCGAACGGGTTCAACCACAAGTCGAAGGGTTTCGGTTTTGTCGAGATGCCGAATCGGGCTGAGGCCGAAAGAGCCATCAAGGCGCTTCACGACAAGGACATCCTCGGACGCAAGTTGCGCGTGAACGAAGCGAAAAACAAGTCGCGCGAGTAACCTTAAAGCGTCCCGGAAACGGGGCGCTTTTTTCTTTCCGTGGGCATGGGATGTGCGTATATGAAGGCGGGTTACGCGAGTTCGGACAAGACGATGCGGATCGACATCGATCCCGCCACGGCGGACAACCTCATGACGGGCGTTGACCGTCCGGCGCTCAGACCGGGCGGGCGCACCTGGCGCACGCAGCACCAGCGGCGGAACACCGCCTTCTACAAGCTGCTCGAAAGCGTCTACGACGCGGTCATTATCACGACGCGCTCAGGTCAGATTCTCGAGAGTAACGAGCGTGCCTCCGAGTTTTTTCTGATGACGCCGCAGTCGTTTGTCGGGCTGCCTGTGATTAGCTTGATCTCGGGCGCGACGGATTCGCTCATTGAGACGGTCAACAAGAACCTTGAGTGCAACAAAAAGTTCACGTTGGTTGAGGCGCGGTGTAAGCGTTCCGACGGCACGTCGTTTGCGGCGGAGATCGCGATCAGCAAGGTGAATCTCGACCCGCAGGGCCAGCTCTGTTTTTTCGTGCGCGACATGACGGTCCGTCAGCAGGCGCAGAGCGCGCTCGAGGATGCGGTGGAGCGGTTGCAGGCGCATGACCGCGCGCGCATGGAGTTCGTCTCCAACGTTTCCCACGAACTGCGTACGCCACTCACCTCCATGATTTATGCGGTCAGCAACATGTTGCGCGGCGTGGTCGGCCCGATGTCCGAGAAGGCGTTGCACTACCTGGAGCGGCTGCAGTCCGACTGTCATCGGTTGCTGGCCACGGTGAACGATATTCTCGATCTGCGGGAGAGCGAGAACAAGACGCTGGTACTGACCCGGAAGGTGGTGCCGCTGGGGCCGGTCATCCGCGACGGCGCAGAGACGTTGCAGGTGCAAGCCGACGCCAAGCGGATCACGATGAACTTCGGTTTTTCCGAGCGCGAGTTGTTCGGCTGGTGCGATGCTCAGAAGATCGAGCGCGTGGTGCTGAACATCGTGGGCAACGCGGTCAAATTCACACCCGAGAACGGGGTGATCTCGCTCACGCTGGCGCAGCATCCCGACAAGCCCAAGTTGGCCCTGCTGACGGTGAGCGACACAGGCATGGGGATACCTCCCGCAGTTTTGCCCAAGGTGTCGCAACGCTATTTCCGGGTGGGTGACCACGTGAGCGGGTCCGGATTGGGGTTGGCGATTTCGCGCGAGATTGTGGAGTTGCACGGCGGCAGCATGGAGTTTGCGAGTCCGGTGCCTGGCACCGGGTGCGGCACCGCCGTCTATGTGAGCCTTCCTCTGACGCTCAAGCCGACGGTCGTGGTCCTCTCGCAGGATGCCGAGACCTCCGGGTTTCTCAGAGGGCAGATTGTCGGAAAAGGGTATGGACTGTTGCTCACCACATCGGCGTGCACGGCGCTCGAAGCCTGTATTCTCAAGCATCCGGCGGTTCTTGTGCTGGACGGGCGCATCACGGACATGGATGTCCGCGACCTGATCCTGCAGTTGCGCGAGGAGGCGCAGACCAAGCGGCTGCCGGTGATCGTGCTGGGGCTCCGGGCGCTCGACCGCAACGAAGTCGAGATGTACCGACACTTCGATATCTTTTACGTCACCCTGCCGTGGCGCGAAGATGACCTGACCCGGAATTTGGCGATGGCGGTGCTGGGCAAGCTGCGGTAGCCCGAGTTGCCGTCAGGTCAGCGGATTGACCACCACGATCTCTTCGGACTGCAGGAAGCGGTTTGACCCATGTGCAAACACGGTGCCGACTTTACTTCAAAGAGATGTCACGTTCTGGCCTGATTTTTCCCGTTCCGGCTACTGGGCACGCTTACTTGGCCATGCAGGCGCATCCGGTTTGAGAAGTTCAAAGACCCGCGACTGATAGGCATCAGGTTCGGTGTCGCGGGTGAAGCGCACGGCGGTCGTGCCTTCGCCTACGCGGCAGGTTTCGAGACGGTGGTTGACGGGACGTATGCTTGACAGTCTTCGTGCCGACACGCTCGGTCTCCCGAAAGAGCACGGCGGGCGGCGAGTCACGGTTGGGAACCACATCGATGTACATGGCCTCAACAATAGCTTATATATGCAGACACAACTTCAAACGGATTTCGATTAAGAACACGATTACGATTACGAGGCTGCGCTTCCATTCCTAATCGTAATCTTTATCCTAATCTTAATCGCTCAAGCAAGTTACCCCCTCGTTTGTTCCCGTTCCGCGGGCGGGGGCTTGTTGATTGTTGCGCGGGAGATTTCAAAAGTAAAAAGGGGTTTTTCAAAAGTGAAAGGGGTTGTAAATCGGTTGAAAAAGGTTTTTAATATAGTCGTTCAATGGGTTTCGGCATATGTGCCATGCAAGAGCAGGGTTCAAACCGTCCCACATCAAACATACAAAAGAAGGAGTCGTCATGGATTCAAGAAGAATGAAAACCCGAGCGCCGGACTTCAACCCAGTCCGTCGCTGGCCTCATCGCCTCTCAACACTCACCGCCGCGTGTGCGGCCGCCCTGCTGTTGGGCGCAGGCGAGGCGTAGCCTCCGCTGCTCCGCTCGAAGGCTCATTGCTGTTCTCGGCTAAGGTCGACTCGTTTACGGCGCTTGACGGTGAATCAACCGGTAATTGGGCGTCCTACATGCCGTTAGGGCAGACGTTCACGACCATGGGAAACCCCAAAGTGAAGACCTTTGGGGGAGTGAAATGGGTGAAGAACCTCAGGGGCAGCGAAGACGGCTATCGGGTCGTGGATGACGGTACGCCGATTCCCTGTTCCGGGGTCACCATCGTTGCCGCAGTCAAACCGATCTACCGTGCCGATCCCAGAGGCGAACCGAGAGGCGAGATCGTCGATATCTTCTATGATCGCCTGGCATTGGCCATCAGACACACCGATGGGAGCATCATGGTTTGCAGAAACTACTGGAATGACTGGGGCCCAGCCATTGCCAACGGGCAGTCCACGGTCCTGAGCCTGGTGGTCCAGGAGAACGGCTCGTATGAGGTCTTCACTAACGGCGTTTCGGCCATGACCGGTGGAGCCAACGGAAACTTTACCACGCTCACTCCGCCAGACGGTTGGAAGAGTTGGATCGCCATTGGGCGCAACGCTTATGACGGGTGGTCCTCCTACAACGGACACTTGGGCGACGTGTATGTTTACAAGACGGCGCTGGGAACCACGGATCGCGAGACTCTGGAAGCGGAACTGACGACCAAATTCGTCACGACGCCGGTGAATTACACGATCACCACAACCGCAGGAACGGGCGGAACGATCCGGTCTGACAACCCCGTCTTGGTACCAGAAGGCTACGACAAGACCTTTACCATCTCGCCAGTGTCCGGCTACACCATCGCTGCTGTGGTCACCGGCGCGGGCAGCGTCATGGGCAGCCTGGTTGACATCAACTACGGCGGAGCCAAGACCTACACGTTCGCCAACGTGCTTGCGAACGATAGCATTACGGTTACCTTCACGGCGGGTGCGAATCCCTCCACCCGCTACGAGGCGGAGGATCCGGCCAATGCTTTTGACAATGCCGGATACCCTGTGGAATGGCATCCCAACTGCGCGGGCGGGGTGTGCGTGGGCAAGTGGGGGGACGGAGCCTACGGCGGTTTTACCGTCAATATGACCGCGCCTGAAGCCGGATTGTACGACATGACCGTGGCCGATGGCGGCTATGGCGATCGGCCCACATGGGTCAAGGTCAACGGGGTCAATTTGGTCGGCAATCCCTTCACGCCCGCTACCCGGAATGGCGACAACCAGGGCACATTCGCGTGCACAGTCGCGCTGCTGGCGGGTGCCAACACCATCACCATCTACGCCCCGGCAGGTCAGTGGGGTCCGCACTGGGACTATATTGACGTGGCGAATACGTCATCCGGACCGGCCAACAAAATCACCTCGTCGGCCGGTGCGGGCGGCACCATCAGTCCGCTTGGCGACATCTACTGTGCGCCGGGAGCCACTATCTCCTTCACCATCACGCCGGATCTTTACTTTGACGTGACCAATGTGCTTACGAGTACTCTTGGAAGTGTGCTGGCCGGTCCAGACACCCAGACCTACTTGATGGACAACGTGACCGTTGCCGACACAATCGCAGCCAGCTTTGAGGCGTGGGTTCCCACCTATATCACCGGCACCGTAACGGCGGGCGCAACTCCTCTTCCGGGTGTTGAGATCACCGCAGCCGGCAACCGCGGACCGTTCACGGACACGACTGCTGGTGACGGCACGTATTCGATCCAAGTCAGGCCGGGCGACACCTACACAATGACAGCCAAGAAGTCCCAATACTCCATGTCTGCTCCCCAGGATGTTCTTGCTGGCGAGGCCGCGAATTTCAACGCCACCTTTGTTGGCTGGCAGCCGCTCGTGGTTCTTGATGCTAAAAGTCTGACCGGCATTGACGGCACCAGAGTGCTTTCATGGGCAAACACCGGAAGCCTCGGCGGAGTGTTCAACAAGAAGGCACAGGGCCCGGGCCCGAGCATCGCCACTATCGAAGGTAAGAAGGCTGTCCAGTTCAATCCCGCTTCTCAGGGCGATAGTGACAGTCA
>CAZXVN010000663.1:0-4049 GCA_964643945.1 uncultured Lentisphaeraceae bacterium
ACGTTGGCGGCCGACTGGTTGAGGATCCCGTCCCAGATCGTGCCGCTGACGCCTCCCGTCAGGTAGTCGTGGGACGTGCTGAAATCATCCGTGACGGTGGTTGCGTGCGCGGTATCCCAATAGACGATGAACGGGTTGGAGGTCGCCCCGGTCAGTGAACCGTCGCCGGCCGTCAGCGTGTTTCCGGCACCGACTGTCGCTGGCTTGAGATTGCTGAAGGTCGCCACGCCGCCCACGGCGCTCACGGTGAGCGTGCTGCCGACTGCAATAGCGGTCGTGCCGCTGCCGATCGTCACACTGCCAGTGTCGCCCGTCACGAGGTTGCCGTAGGCATCCTGCACCAGCACCGTCACAGCCGGGCTGATTGCCGCGCCCGCGATGGTATCGCTCGGCTGGATGCCGAAAGCCAGCTTGGCCGGTGCGCCCGGGTTGACAACTTGAGCGGGTTCCAAGGCGCTGGATGTGCTGGGGTTGTAGTTGCCGTCGCCGTTATAGACGGCCACGATGTTCGCGTGGGTGCCGACCGCCAGCGTGGTGTTGGTGATGGCGCACGCGTTGCCCGAGAGGGTGCCGTTGCCGATCGCCGTTCCTCCGGTACCGCCGTCTTTCAGGGTGACTGTGCCGGTCGGATTGAAGCCGCTCACGGTCACATCGAAGACCAACGTATCGCCGTAGGCCGATGACCGACCTCAATTTGAGCAAGCCATGATCGCGCTTTTCGCGTCCATCCCGTATGACCTGCACGTCAACCGCGAGGCTTATTACCACTCGATCTTCTTCGCCGTCCTGCAAGCCACCGGCGGGGAGGTCATCGTGGAGTCGCACACGGATAAAGGGCGCATCGATGCCGTGCTCAAGACCCCAAAGGCCATTTACGTGATCGAGTTCAAGCTCGGATCCGTTGAGGAGGCATTGGCGCAGATTAAAGCACAGCGTTACTACGAACCCTACCTCGCCGACCCCCGCCCTGTCATCCTGCTGGCCGCCGGCGGCTTCGAAGACAAGGCCGTCCACTGCCTCTGGGAAGAGGTTGAGAAGTCCTAAAGTGCGAGAGTGCTAAAGTTCTAAATTTGTCATGCGTATGTTTTTTCTTGCAATGCCGGCTGCGCTGTTAAGCCTTTTCGCCCTGATCCCCCTATACGGTTCGGCAGAGATACGGATCACAAAAGCCGCCGCCGACGGCCGGGATCTGGCGCTCTCGCACGCTTCCCAAACAGAGAACAACGGGAACGGCGTCCCGGTCACCTTCGCGTCATCGTCAAAATCCGTGGCCTTCCATTTCCAGGCCACACCGGCTGTCGGCGAGTGTGTCCGCCTCAAGTACAAACTGGAGGGCCTTGATCCTGACTGGTGCGATCTTGAGTCCCACATGATCGTGTGGCTGCGTGTGCTCGACAAAAAGGGAAATTTCGTTGCCGGCAGCGCCATAGACCTGACGGGGGAATCGCGGGGGTGGACCGGCAGCCCGGCCGACACGCCGCTGATGCCGTTCAGCATGAGTGTCGCCGCGCCCCTGCATGCGGCTAAACTCAGAATGTACTTCATCTCAAACGGCACAGGCCCCGTGGTCGGGCATCTTGTCGTGGACGCCGTGAACGTGCGTATCGAACATGCGGATGGCACACCGCCGGGCGAGTTCGAAATCACGTGCTCGACGGGTAACCGGGCGGATGGGAAACAGGCGGTTCTCGACACATGGACACGCGAGGGCGAACGTCCGGAACTCGCGCAGGTGCTTTGGCGCACCGATGCTCCCCCGAGGCCGGTTCTTTTCCTGAACGACGATGATCCCGACAAATTCGGGGTCTGGAACTCCGTAGACGACACCGCGCCGGCAGTCAAGGAGGGCGACCGGGTGACCATGACCTGCCGGATCGCCTACAGCATCGGGTACGGCGGGCCAGCGGGGGCTGCGACGTATGGCAAACTGAACCCCGGCACCTACTGGTTCCGCGTCGCGGCCTTTCAGGTCAACGGCTTGCCGACGGGCACCGAAGTGTCGTTGCCGGTCGTCGTTGTGCCGCCCCTGTACCGGCGGGCCGAGTTCTGGCTGGCCCTGGTCGTAGCCTTTTTCGGTCTGCTCCTGCTCACAATCCGGCTGGTGGTGTGGCGCCGGATGAAAGGGCGGCTGGAGCAGAGCGAACACCAGCGTATGCTGGAGGCGGAACGTTCACGCATCGCACGCGACATCCACGATGACCTCGGCGCCACGTTGGCACAGATCGCCATGCTGAGTGAATTAGCCGAGGCGGATGAGCAACAGTCCCGGCCGGTCGGCACGCTTTTGCACGACATTTTCATGCGCGCCCATGACACCACCCGCAAGCTCGACGAAATCGTCTGGGCTCTCAAGCCCGCCAACGACACACTCGAACATCTGGTCGGCTATCTCTGCCAGTTCGCCGAGAACTACCTGAAGCTTGCGGGCCTGCGCTTCCGGCTCGACGCGCCCGAGACGCTCCCCGCCTGCACGCTGACCTCCGGGCAACGGCACAATCTGTTTCTGGCCGCCAAAGAGGCGCTGCATAACGTGGTCAAGCACGCAGGCGCCTCCGAGGTGTGGCTGCGCATCCGTGTGCAAGACAATGTGCTGTGCTTCCAGATCGAGGACAACGGTTCGGGGCAGGCCCCCTCTTCCAAGGATCCCGCCGGACGGGGCAGCGCCAACATGAAGAACCGCATGGAGCAACTCGGCGGCGGCTTCCTGCGGATCGGAACACCGGGGCGCGGAACCATCGTCGAATTCAAATTCACCATGAAACCGGATCCACTATGACCGACAAGAAACGCGCACCCATTTCCGTCGCGATCGTGGATGACGATGCCGATATGCGCCGCACACTGGAAGCCATCCTGCAACGCCAGCCGGCCACGCGCTGCATCGGCGCGTTCGCTTCGGCCGAAGAGGCGTTGCAAGCCATTCCCAAACTCAACCCCCAATTGGTCCTGATGGACATCAACCTGCCCGGCATGAGCGGCGTCGAATGCGTCCGGCTTCTTTCACTGCAGATGCCGAGTCTCCTGATCGTCATGCTGACAGTTTACGATGACGACGACGATGTCTTTAATTCGCTTGCGGCGGGAGCCTCCGGGTATCTGCTCAAACCGGTGCGGTCGGCCTCGTTGCTGGAAGCCATTGAAGAGGTTTACACCGGCGGCGCCCCCATGAGCACCAAGATCGCACGCCGCGTGGTGCAGGCCTTTAAGAAACCAGCCCCGCCCTCCAGCGACGTCTCGGATCTGACCGTCCGCGAACGCGAGGTGCTCGACCTGCTGGCGAAAGGATACCAATCCAAAGAGATCGCCACCCAACTGGTCATGAGTTACTGGACCGTGGAGACCCACGTCGCCCACATTTACCAGAAACTCCACGTCCGCTCCCGCGCCCAGGCCGTCGCCAAATATTTCGGCGCCTGACAATCGATTGCAGCAGCAATTCCGTGACCGCTCCCGCTGCGGCAAAATTCTCGGTGAAATGGGCGACGCGGTCAAGGCCATGCCTATATTTTGGATCTGGAAAATAAAGCGAAGCCAACGTGCAGTTTGGCGGCGCGCCTTCGGTCACAAACAAATAACCGTTGCCGTCGCTGTGAAAAGGCTGACGACCAGTTGGCCTTGCTGTACCGAGCCCTCTTAATCCTAATCGTAATCTTAATCGTAAAAATTCCAGATTCCTATAGACGCCCACAATCTCAAATGTAAAACATTTAACTACGACCCCGATTCACCCGCTATAAAGCATGGACGAATTCGCGGAAATGGAGGATGCGCGTGCTGTTGACACGGTTGACTAACAGATGTTCAAAGTCTTTTTGCTTTTTACTGAGGTCGATAGAGCACAATACATGGTCTATAGCCGTCTTAAGCTCCTTCAAATTCTTGACACCACAACGCGTGGTCAAAAAATCAGGCTCCTCACCAGAATTCATGGGTAAACAAAGATGACGGAGTTACCCACAGCCCCGCCGACGGGCCGGTAAAGGCCCTTTGGCGGGGTTGTGGATAACTCCTCTGTCCGCGATGGGCGTGGAAACGAACGACGAAAGAAA
>CAZXVN010000664.1:0-5302 GCA_964643945.1 uncultured Lentisphaeraceae bacterium
GCAGGCGGGCGATCTGGCGGCCGGCGACTGGCAGGCGGTGCCGGGGCTGGGCGCGGTGGCGGGCGCGGGCCAGGCCGTTACCTATACCAACCGGCTCGACGGGTCGGGCCGCCGCTTCTTCCGCGGCCGCGTCTGGCTGGAGCCATGACAGGGAACAGTCTTCAACGTTCGGAGAGAAAATCTAGCAACGAGGTCACCTTAATGCCATCGACACTGTCCCCATGCATACGGTCCAGAGTGATGATCGTTTTCGGATGGTTGTCGTTGATGGCCAGCAGCGGTGCCGTCTCCCGCAGGACAACCGCTTGGGCATCCAGGTGCAGGGTGACTTGGAAGTAGTGGGGAGTTCCGTTCTTCTCGGCGACAAAGTCGATCTCCTGTGTGCCCCACTGGCCTACAGAGACGCGGTAGCCGCGACGCCTCAATTCAACATAGACCAGATTCTCCATGATGCCCGAAATGTCCCCATCTCGGAAACCGATCTGCGAATGACGCAGGCCGAGGTCAGTCGCGTAAAATTTATCGTTGATCTCCAAATGGCGCTTGCCGCGGATGTCGTAGCGGGGCACGCGAAAGAACAGTTGGGCATCGGTCATGGCGGTAAGGTAATTGACAACGGACTGGACATTGACGGCGAGTCGTTGGCTCTTCAGGTAGGTGCTGATGCGGTTGGCTGACAGAAGGTTCCCGATGTTATCGAACGTGTAGCGACCGATGTTGCTCAGAAGCGCCATGTTGCGGATCTGGTGTCGCTCGACAACATCCTTCAGCAGGATCGTGTTGTAAATAGCGTCAAGATACGGCATGACGGTCTCGTCCTCGAGCTTCTCCAGAACGTGGATGCCCGGCATTCCGCCGTAGCGCAGATAACCGGCAAACAATTTGTCATCGGAAAGCTTGTTCTTGCCGCTAAACTCGCGAAATTCAGGGAGCGAGAGCGGATAGATCGGAAACTCGATATACCGACCGGTCAGTTTGGTCGCAAGACCGCCGGAAAAAAGGGTCGAATTGGAGCCGGTGATGGTCACGTCAAAGCGTTTAGCTTTTCCCGACCAGGCGGCAACCGTCCGCTCCCAGCCAGCAATGTCCTGGATCTCGTCAATAAAAACGTAGACTTTGCCTCGCGCCTTTTTGATTTGGGCGTCGACGTATGCATGCAGATCCAGATAGGTCCGGATCGGATCGAACTGCAGGGACTCCATGTCGACGGAAACGAGGTTGCGCGCGGGGATGCCCTGTTTCCGGAGGCTCTCCATCAGTTGACGGATAAAATAGCTCTTGCCCACGCGACGCACGCCTGTGACGGCTTTGATCATGGGCTGTCCGACAAAAGGCTCGATTTTTTTGAGGTATTCTTTACGGATGATCATAACGACTCCTTGTCAATCGTGATAGATAGATGATGTGACAAACTAAAAGTTTCAAACACGATTGAAATAAGGTAACACAAGGCGGGATAGAACGTCAAGGGAAGCAAGCATGACTATGCAGCTCAGGGGGGACGGGAAGCTAGGTGTACTGGAGAGTGATCGGAAGGGAAATAGCAGCTACGGATAACGCGGCTGGCGCGGAGAGGTCAAGCCGTATCATGCGAGCTGCAATTCCGCGACATGGCGGACATGGGGAATGACGCCGCTGGAACGTTCCTTGTAAATGTCCTTCAGATTCTCCTTCAGCTCATCCAAAGACACACCCTGTGTCATATGATCGGGGTATTCCTCAAGATGCCCCAGCCACATCTCATCCCCTTGCCAATAAACGTAACGCGTCGAATTCATATGAACGGATTCGCGTCCGGTTTCAATCGTTCTTTCGGAAGGGCGTGCATCTGCGATTCGGTGACCACAGGACGGGCGTGTACCGTCAAACGGCCCGCCCGGCGTTCGGGCTCTACCGCGATACGAATTCGCAACGGAGAACCTCGCAGGTAGGGTCGGACCGCCGGGCCGACCAGAAGCCCGATTGTGATTTGTCAAACGATCTTCGCGCACGCCGACTCCGGCCCAATACAGCGTAGATGCGCCCTTTCAGAAGTGCGTCCATGTGATACGCCTCACTCATTGTCTCGGTGTTTGTTCGCACCGCCGCAAGGCCGGGGGCAGCAAATTCAAAACGGATTACGATTAAGAGTACGATTAGGATTAGGATCGATGAGTCTCGTAATCTTATTGCACTTCTCCTTCCCCGTGTACAATCCGTGACAGTGTCACGGATTGAACGCGGCGAAATTAACGGCGTGTTATGCTCTGCCTGACTTCACTTGGAAAAGGTTTGCCTAAGAATCAAGCAGGAAGCAGCGCTAGAAAGCCTAAGACGCCGTGTTCACCATGAAAACCATAATAGTCCACCTCTCTCTTGTTTGTGCTGCGGTCCTGCTGTGCGGTTCCGTGGCGTGCGCGGGCATCCTGACCTTGAGTGGCATGCCCACGATTGATCCGTCCCGGATGATCAACTGTAACGGCACCTATTACATCTACTCTACCGGTCAGTTGGCGCAGAGTTCAGTGGATCGTATCCACTGGACGAACGGCGCTTCACCTTTTGACAACTGGCCAAACCCAGGCGGAACGCCCCCGTCGGTCTATAGTTTTCTTGGAGCCGACAATACGGGAAACTGGGCGCCGGATGTCATTTTCCTCAACAACAAGTATTATCTCTATTATTCCGTCGCGAATTTGAACACGCGTGTCGATGTGACAGCCCTGCTGACCAGCCCGACCTTGGATCCCAACGCACCCGACTATGGCTGGACGGATGAGGGAGTGGTGGTTCATCACCATAACCTGGTGGACTTGCGCTCCGCCATCGACCCCTGTCCTTTCCTCGACACCAGCAATAACCTCTGGCTGTGCTACGGGTCGGGTTATGGCGCGGGCGTCACCTCTGGTACCGACTCGATCTTCATGAGGAGATTGGACAACACCACGGGCCTGGCCAGTTCCACGGACACGACAGAATATCCGGTTGTGAAGGGGCGGGTCGAAGGCCCCTACGTCCACTATCGCGCCGGATATTATTACTTGTTCTGGAATGTAGACGGAAATGACACGCGATACAACATCCGGGTCGCGCGCTCGGCCAATGTCACCGGGCCGTATGTGAACAAAGCCGGCAGCCAAAACGCATCCGAGTCTTTCTTGGCCGCTACGATCTACAAGAATTCCATCAACGGCAATGAGCGTGGCCCCGGCCACGCGGGCATCCTGAGCGAGGGCGGCATTGACCGGCTGACCTACAATTTTGTCAATACCAGCGGGAGTAAAGTCCTTGGCGAGCAGACGTTGCTCTGGGGGCCTGACGGCTGGCCAGTCGCAGGTGCCGACCTCGCCCCGGGAACCTACAAGATCAGCTCCTTGAACAGCGGCCTGGCGGTGGGGGTCTATCAGGCCGGCACCACCAATGGCACGCCGCTGGATCAGGAGACTTACACCGGCAGCACCTTCCAGCAATGGACCGTGAGTTACACGACCAATGGTTCGGCGGCGGACGGTTACTACAGGTTGACGTCGCCCGGTAGCGGCAGCGTGGCTGAGCTGTTTCAAGCGAACATCGACAACGGGACGCTGATAGATCAAGGCGTGTGGAGCAACGGCAACCACCAGCGCTGGTTCATCGAGCAGACCAGCGAGGGCTATTATCGCATGGTTTCGCCGGTGTCGCAGAAGGTCATTGAGGTGCCTGGTTTCAGCACCGCGGCCGGCACCTCGCTGGCTCAAATGGATTGGAACAACAGCGTCAACCAGCAGTGGATCATCGGCACCACCGGCGGTACGCCGCCCGCCACCCCGGCCGGTCTGGCGGCCACATCCGGCAACGGGCAGGTGGCGCTGACGTGGACGACGGTCGCGGGAGCAACCGCATATAATGTCAAACGCGGAACGCTCCAAGGCGGCCCCGCCACCACCAGCGTCGGCAGTCCGACCGCGGCGAGCTTCACCGACCGCAGCGTGACCAATGATATAATTTATTACTATACGATTGCGGCGGTGAATGCAAGTGGCGTCAGCGCCCAATCCTCCTCGCTCGCCGCCGCCAAGCCGCAGGTGCCGCCGGCCGTGATGGAGACGGACGTGAGTTTTACTGGCGGGAGCTTTACGCCGCTGGCCGCCAACGATCTCATTCTGGGCAATGCGGGTGCGTCGGCACTTTTTGTGACCACCTCCCCCGATGGCACCGGCGCCGCGAGCACGCTCACCGATGGCAATCTGAAGGCGCCCACAAGCTCGGGTCCGCTGGGCATTGAGAGCGGTGCCATTACCTACAATTTAGGTTTCGGCGCCAACGGCATCGGTTACACGATCACCGGTCTTCGGTCGCTGACCGCCTGGGGCGACAGTGGTCGTATCAACCCGAAATACACAGTCAGTTACTCGCTGGACGGTGTCAATTTCACCGCGTTTGCCACGGTGAACTTCACCGCCACGGCGGGTGCCAACGGCACGGATGTCGCGCTGGGTGTCACCGGTTTGTCAAATGTCCAGAGCCTACGGTTCAGCTTTCCCAACACCCAGCAAAATATTTGGGTGTCGTATACCGAACTGGCGGTCTTCGGGAAGTCCTCCGGGGTTATGCCAACGCAGACCGCTCTGGACACTTCGGCGACCTACTCGACCTTCGGCGCCAGCGTGACGTTCACGGCCACCTTGCAGACCAACGGGGTCACGGCGGGCAGCGCCACCGGCACCATCGTCTTCCGGGTGGACGGAGCGGACGTGGCAACAAACGCCCTCGCCGGCGGCTCGGCAAGCTATGCCACCAGCGGCCTCGCGATCGGGACGCACACCGTCACCGCCTTCTATTCAGGCGATGCCGATTATGCCGCCAGCACCAACAGTCTGGTCCAAACCGTCGAGGCCATCATCGACCCCGGCACCTATAACCGCGTGCCCTACCGGGAGGGCTTCGAAACGAACGCGTTAGGCTCGACGCTGAGCGGCGTCAAGGGCTGGTACGGGGCAGCCGGGGCCGCGGTGGTCGAGACCAACCGGTTCGCGCCTGCCGTCACGGGCGGCTATCCGCTGGCGGGGCCGCACACGCAGAGCCTCTCCTTCAGCGGAAGCGTCTCCAATCTGCTCGGGGAGACCTTCGCCCTGACCAATCTCTGCGTGGACCTGCTCATGACGTTCCAGGCGGATGCCGGGGAGCCGCCCGTGCTGCCGCCCGCCTGCCAGATCGCCTTCTGGGTCAACAGCAGCCGGCGCCTGCTGGTGTGGCACGGGCAGACCGGCAGTTCGAACCGCTGGACCGAGCTGCCCGACGTGACAGTCAGCGCCAACGCCTTCGTGCGGATGACCGTGATGGC
>CAZXVN010000665.1:0-2902 GCA_964643945.1 uncultured Lentisphaeraceae bacterium
TCACGTGACGGTTGTGGTTTAGGTGTGTGTACATCTGTTCTATTTTTTTTTTCAAGCAGAAGACGGCATACGAGATCATAGCCGGTGACTGGAGTTCAGACGTGTGCTCTTCCGATCTCGACATCACCCGCCGCCTGATCGAAGCCGCGAAGATCCTCGGCATCCGCATCGTCGACCACATCATCATCGGACGCCCCAGCGCCGACACCCCCGGCCACGTCAGCCTGCGCGAGAAAACCCTCGTCGCCTTCGAATTACCAACTTAGCCGCGGCGGCAGAACGGGCAGCAGGGACGGCTTGCACGACAGGCCGGAGGAACACCGGCCAGCGCACCGAGAACCCGAGAGCACAAATAGAGATCACCGCCGCGGCGCTTCACAATAAGACAACACCATGAACAAAATCACAATCACGCTTGAACCCGAAGTCATGTCCGACAAATCGGTTGCCCTCAACCTGGTGCTGACACAGGACACCGGCTGCATCGTCATCCCCGTCACCGGCCACGACCATGCAACACTCGCGGCGGACACAATCGAAGAAGGCATCCTCTCCTTCACGCTGGGCGACGTGGTCAACACCCTGAAAGAAGAACAGCCATGAAACAAACCGCCGGAACCCCGCGCGACAAGTCACTGCTCCGCTACCTCCGGGCATCGGGCAAATACAAAACCCGCTTCCTTATTCAGCGGACGAAATACAAACTCCCGTGACCAAACGCCGCGCCCCGTTTATCAATCTGCAGGAGCCTCGGTTGCATCCGCCTGCCCGAGATTCTCGGCCGCTGCATAGCTTAAAGCGTGCCTATAGATCGGCGCCGCCGGAGCCTTCGTCCGGCATCCGCCCGGGCTACCAGCCCCGGCGGCACCTCCGGTTTTCGTCCCGCCCGCGCGGGAACGGGATTCCGTCCGGGTCAGCGGGCCGGCGTCAGCCGGGCCCTGTGAGCTGGAGGCAAGACAGCCCGGAAGCCAATGTTGTTGTTGCGGTTGTCCGGGTTGTTGTTGTTGCGGTTCGCAGTCCGGCAATTGTTCGCGTTGTTGTTCCAACTGCCGCCGCGATTCACGCGGTTCGAGCCTGTGGACGGAACCCCCTTGAGAGTGTGGTTTTTCGATTGGCGAGTGAGGATAACCCTCCGGGTCTCGGTTTCAGGACGCCCGGCTGGATCTAGCGACGATCACCCGCCGCAGCCCCGTCGTATCGGCGAAGCGCACATAGGACAACAGCGCCTCCGCATGCCGCTGCAGACCGGCCTCGGACCATCGGCCGGACAGCCACTCCCCCTCGTAGCCTCGAAGCTTCCGGGCGAAACTCCCCCGCGCACGCGGGCCGAGCGCCAGCCGCCCGGGGAACACGCGGTATCCGAGAAAAGGCACGCCCCGCCCGCAACGGTTTAGCTGCACATTGTCTTTCAGGCCCAGACCGAGTTCCGCCCCCAGAAAATCCCGGACGGCGGCAAGGCGCGTTTTGAGCGCGGCCTTGCCGTCCGCCCAGAGGACGAAGTCGTCCATGTAGCGGACGTAGCCGCGCACCCCCAGCGTCTCCTTGACCCAGTGGTCGAGGTGCCCCAGATAAAAGTTGGCCAGGTGCTGGGAAAGCAGGTTGCCGATGGGCAGCCCCCTGCCGGGCTCCGTCGAGTAGGTTTCCAGAACCGTCCGGAGCAGTTGCAGAACGTCCTTGTCCTTGAATCGCCGTTCAAGAAGGCGCATGAGCGTTTCATGGCGGACCGAATCGAAGTACTTGCGGACATCCAGTTTGAGATGCCACGGGAACTGCCGCGCGAACGCCTGGGCGCGCAGGACGGCCGCGTGCATGCCCTTGCCCGTCCGGCACGCGTACGAGTCATGGATGGCGTAGCGCTCCAATACGGGCTCGCAGACGTTCATCACCGCGTGATGCAGCACGCGCTCGGGGAACGCAGCCGCGCAGATCACCCTCTCCTTCGGGTCATGCACGGTGAAGAAGTGGTAGTGCCCCACGTCAACCCGCCGCTCCAGCAACTGCTCACGCAGCAGCCGCAGGTTCCCCTCCAGCCCCGCCGCGTAGGCGGAAACGTCCGGCTTGCCGCGTTTGCCGCGCGCGGCCTTCAGGAACGCCAGGCGCAGGTTCTCCGGCTCCGCGATAAGTTCATAGAGACGACCGGCACGTTTCATGGCATTTCCGGTGCAAGGGCGGCCTCCCTGTCGGCGTGCGTACCCGCGCAGGCGGGCGCGCCGTCCGTCCCGGTTGCGGCCGACACGGAGGTCGGCCCTCCCCCGGATGCCGCCACGATCTCCAGCACCGCGCCGCCGTACTTTCCCGCCCTGGCTTCGCCGATCCCCTCGATCTCGCGCAACTGCGCGGCGGACGGCGGGCGCTTCGCGGCGACCGCCGCCAACTGCCCGTTCGTCAGCACCGCGTAGACCGGCACCCCCTCTTTCTCGGCGGCCGCCTTGCGCCAGTCGCGCAGTTTCGCGAACAGCGCGAAGTCGCCCGGCGAGAGCGTCTCCTTGTAATCGACACGCTCCCTGTTGCCGCGCTGCTGGCCGTCCGCCGACAGCCGCGTGCCCTCCACATACTCCACGGCCAGCGCCCAGAACGAGTTGTCGCCCTGCGCCACGAACTCGCGGTGGACCGTCAGCACGCGGTGCGAACGCAGGAAGCTGTTCAGTTCCTCCTGCGCCCCGCCGTCGCCCCGCGCCGGGATCGCGTGAAAAGCCATTTGCATTTTTCTGCCCGCCTCCGGCGGGGGAAGTTTCCCCCGCACCCCCTTGCCATCATTTTCACCCGCCCATCCGCGCCCACGCTCCGCCGCACGGCCGGCCCTTGTCAGCCTGCGGCTCCGCCCGCAGGCACGCTCCGCTTGACACGGCCCGCCCGGCGGCTCCGCTCTTGCCTGAGCTCACTACTGACCTGGAGGCAAGAC
>CAZXVN010000666.1:0-7534 GCA_964643945.1 uncultured Lentisphaeraceae bacterium
GGCCCGCGCCAGCCGCGAAACACCCGGAGATCCGCGCCTGACCCCCAGCAGCAACTCGCCCAGAAAAGGAACAAACTCGCCCTGGTTCTGGACCGAGGAAAGCCCCTTGTCCAACGGGATGTTCCACACCACAAGCGGCACGGCGCCGCGGCACATCCATAAGGCCGGCGTCCCGTCCGCGTATGCCATCAGCGCCTCGCCCGAGGGCAGCTGCGAGGCCGCGAGCGCGAGCCGGCCGCTCACGCGGCCTCGCGCCGGATCACCATACTCGCCGCCCGCAAATGCCCGGAACACCGGATGCTCCGGCGACGCCACCGTGAGGCGGACACCTGCGGGCAGCTCCTCCCACACCGCCTTGTCGCCCGAATCGGCAGCCGGCGCGGCATTTGTCAGAACCGACATCATGCGCGACAGCGGCATGCCGGCGGACGGATACCACACCACGGGGACGCCCCGGTCGAGCAAGCCGCGCACGCGCCCGGGCTCCGACCCGTCCCAGCCGGAGAGCATCAGAACATCGCAGCGCGCTTCGGGGTTCGCAAGAGCTTCCGGGGTCAGGGCCTCGGGCCGCGCCCAGCCCAGCGCCCGGCAGCCCCGCGCCCACGCCGCGGCCGTGGCGTCGCCCTTGCCGAAGGCGCACAGGCCGATCCGCAAAACGTCCGTGGGCTCCACCGCGGCCCAGCGCCGGTCGTCGCCCGGGAAGCCGTCCTCCCCCAGCGAGGCGCACACCGTGAACGGCTCTGCCGAGGCAATCCGCTGCTTGAACAAGACGGTCGCGCGGCCCCACGGGGGGATGACCGCCTCGCGGGACGTGCGCGCCGCATCCACCGCCAGCACGACGGTCTTCCGCTGCGGCGTCCCGGAATAGTTGGCGACATCGCAGTAGACCGTTGCCTCCTCGCCCGGCAGCGGCCGCGCCGGAACGATCTCGACGCGCAGGATCGCTGCGTTCGGAGCTTCGCCGCGGGCCGTGCCCACGCAGGTCAGGCCGATGTCCGGCGGCAGCAGCGCCGTGACGCCCCGCCAGTTGGACGCCTGAAAATCGCTGACGACGCAGATCTCTTTCCGGCCTTCCTGGCCGTCGAGAAGCCGCGCGGCAAGGCGCAGGGCCGCTTCGGGGTCGAGGTCCTCGGACGTCAGGCGCGCCCGCCGGAGCGAGTCCCGCAAGTAGCCGACATTGCTGCCGATCGCCGGGAATACGGCGCGCGGCGCGGCACCCGCCAGGATCACGTCGGCGGCATCGCGCGAGGACAGCCCGGTCAGGATTTCAGAGGCCTCCGCGCAGGCTGCCGCGAAGCGCGTCTGGCTGCCGTCCGACCAGCCCATCGAGGCCGACGCATCGACGATCACGATGACGTTCCGCCGCTCGAACAGGCCGCCCCCTCTGTGCGAGAACAGCACCGGGCGCAGGAACAGCAGAATCACCGCCGCCGCGGCTGCGGTGCGAAGAGCCAGCAGCAGCCAGTCCTTCGGCTTGCGGACACGCTGCGTGAACCGCAGGGCTCGCCGGATAAACTCCACCGAGCTGAAATCGGCCAGCGGCGGCCGGGCCCGGGCGAACAGGTGAACCAGCAGCGGCAAAACAGCCAGAGCCACCAACGGCCACAACACCGCGTTGAGAAAGAGGACGCTCATTGGGTCAGCCTCTCAAACAGGCGGTGAAAATGCGTGTCGGTCCGGGCGACCGTGTAGTCCACGCTCCGGCGCTTCGCCAGATCGCGCAGCGTATCGATGTGCCTGCCGATCGCGTCGCGGTACCCTGCACGCACGTCGTCGGTATGCGCCGTGACCCGCTGTCCGGTCTCCAGGTCGCGGAACGACACCAGGCCCTTGTCCTCCAGCTCCAGCTCGGCGGGCGTGAGCACGTGAAAAAGGAAAACCTTGAAGCCGCGATGCAGGTACGGCCCGAGCGCGGTGAAAATCGCCGCCGGGTTATCGAAGAAGTCCGACACCACGACCAGGATGCCGCGCCGCTTGAGCAGCGGGAAGGAGGACCGCAAGGATTCCGCCAGCGAGGTGAGCTCGCCGGGCCGATTCCGCTCCAGCACGTTCAGCAGCCCGTTCAGGTGCGTGCCGGTGCTGCCCGGCGGTAGAAACGTGCGGATCTTTTTGTCGAAGATCTGGAGCGACACGCGGTCGCCGCCGCGGATGACGAGATAGGCGAGGCAGGCCGTGAAGAACGAGGCGTACTCCAGCTTCGACGGGTCTTTGCCGAAGCCCATCGAGGCGCTGCTGTCCAGAAACAGATGGCAATCCATGCTGGTCTCGTGGTCGTAGGTCCGGAGGTAGAACCGGTCCGTGCGCCCGTAGACGCGCCAGTCGATCATCGCCAGATCGTCGCCCGGCACATACTGCCGGTAGTCGCGGAACTCGACCGACGAGCCTCGCGAGCGGGAGACGTGCCGCCCTGCAAAATAGCCCTCCACCACGGCCTTGGGCGCGAACTCGAACCCTGCCAGGCTCCGGATATCCTCAGGCCTCAAGAACTGAAAACGGCGGTGTGTCACGGGGCTCCCGGGTAAGGGGTGGGTCAGAGCGACGCCTCGAGCTTTTCGATGATCTGGTCCACGGTCACGCCTTCGCCGGTCGCGTTGTAGTTGGGAATCACGCGGTGGCGCAGCACGGGCTTCATGACGGCCCGCACCTCTTCAAGCGAGGCGGCGGACTGACCGCGCAGCAGGGCCAGGGCCTTGGCCGCACTGGTCATCGTCTGCGAAGCCCGCGGGCCCGCGCCCCAGGCAACGTAGCGCTTCACATGGTCGCCCGCCAAGGGCGAGCCCGGGCGGGTCGCGCTGACCGTGCGCAGGATGGCGTTCAGCACGTGCTCGGGCACCGGCACGTCGGTGATCATGTCTTGCAGCGCCAGGACCTCCTCGGCCTCGAGAACCTTCGGGGGCTCAACGGCACCGCGCCCGGTCGTGCGGAGCACGATGTCACGCTCCTGATCCAGGGAGGGGTAGTCCATGGTCAGGCTGAAGAAGAAGCGGTCCAGCTGCGCCTCCGGGAGCGGATAGGTGCCTTCGTGCTCGATGGGATTCTGCGTGGCGAACACGACGAACGGCTCGGCCAGCTTCATGCTTTTGCCCGACACCGTCACCTGCTTTTCCTGCATCGCCTCCAGCAGGGCCGCCTGGGTTTTCGGCGGGGTCCGGTTGATCTCGTCGGCGAGGATCAGGTTGGCGAAAATCGGGCCGGGCGCGAACTCGAACCGGCGCCGCCCGCCGCCTTCCTCCTGCAGGATCTCGCCGCCGGTGATGTCCATCGGCATGAGGTCCGGCGTGAACTGGATGCGCCGGCTGACCAGGCCGAGCGTCTTCCCGAGCGTCGTCACCAACAGGGTCTTGGCCAATCCCGGCACGCCGATGATCAGGCAGTGCCCCTTGCACAAGAGCGAGGTCAGCAACAACTCCACGACAGCGTCCTGACCGACAATCACCGTGCCGATCGCCTTCCGCAGCGCCTCCATTTGCGTGCGCACCTTGTCCCACTGTTCACTTGCAGTCTGTGTCATAATCTGTCCTGTTGTCTTGTCTTGTTACTTCAAGTTTGGAATCAGGATTACGATTATGATTACGATTATGATTATGAGGGGAACGGCCACCTTCTTAATCGTAATCCTAATCGTAATCTTTCACATCTACCCATCTCGTTTGCTCCCGCTCCGCGAACGGTTCGCGTGTCGATAACCATCATTCAACCATAAACGGATCGATCATCGGGAACCCGCCGTCGCCGTCCACGTCTTCTTCTTCCTCATCCTCCGCGCCCGGCTTCTTGGCCTTCGGCTTGGGCGGCAACATCCCCGAGAATGTCACGTACGCGTTCTGATCAAGCGCGTTGTCAGGCGTGCAGAACGTTTCCACCTGGGCCGCGAACTGTTCCTGCTGGGATTCGAGTGATCGCGTGATGGAATCGAGCCGGTCTTCAGGGTCGTCATCGCCTTCGGCCGCGACCGCGGCCGTCGCAACCGTCCCTGTCGGCGCAGCCGCAGCGGGCACGTCCACCAGCCAACTGCAACTGCTGTAGGTTTCTCCGCCTCGCAGCACGCCCGACACCATGCCCTTGCGCAGGCCGCCCACGCTGCGGGTCATGGACATAAGCATGCCTCCGTACCCGCGCCGCATGTCCTCATCCACCGGGGTCACGTTGATCGACAAGCCCTTGCCGAACCCGTCAGAGGACAACTTGACGGCCAACGCCGCGCCGAGGGCCAGTTGCCGCTGACAGACCGCCTGCATCTCAGCGATCGCGTTTGTGGAAACCGTTGTGCCCGCCAGTTTCTGCAGCCGGGCCGCCTCCGCTGCGGGCAGCGAAGGCATCGCCTTCACCGACGCGATGCGCCGGGTCAGCGGGGCCAAGGCCTTCATGACCGCCTCGTTCTCTTGTGCGGCCTCCGTCAGATACAGGCTCTCCGCGTCGGTCAGCTTGGCGAGGAGCGCCGCCAGCGCCTCCGGCGTCGCCTTCACTACGTCCGTGTCGATCGCCTTGCGGCGGTCGGCGGTCACGTCGTCGGCAGACGGCATTTTCGGCAACTGGTCCTCGGTCTTTCCTTCCAGGCGGGCGGCGGCCCGGCTCCGGATGACCTTGATCGCCACCTCTGGCCTGATGTTCTCGATGTTGTCTATCCCGCCAAATCCTTCTTCAAGGGAGGCCTCCCCATAGAGGGTTTCGATGCTCGTGGCCGCCATGTCGGCAACGGTCATTTCATAGGAGCCTCCGGAATACATCCTTCCTTCCGGCAGCGCCCGGGTATCGGCCATGAGGATTCTCCAACTGGCGGCATTCGTGCCGATCGTCAGCTTGTTCTTTTCGGCGAGGCCCTTCATGGCCGCTTCTATCGCTTCAGGGTCCGCCACTTCCTGCATGCGCTCCTCCATGCCCGCATAGCGCAGCATCGGCATCATCTGGATAATCCGCGACCGGACGGCCACATTGGTTGATTGGACCGCCGCCGCCAGCAGGGCGGGGATCGCCTGGGCGGGCGGCTGCCGTGCCAGCGCGGTATAGGCCCTCATGGCCGACGCATTCTCGTCACCGGCCGTTGTCAAGTCGGTGACCGTCTCCGTCAGGTCCTGTTTCTTGACCAGTGCCCGCAACGTTTTGATTTCGCTATCGAGCTGCTTTTGACGCTGTTTCACAACTTTTGCGTCGCCAGCCATCTCGGCCGGCAGTTCAATTTTTTTCAGCATGTCGGCGTACTTCTCGACGAACGCCGCCGCCTTCTCGCCGCGCTTCTCGACATACAGTTGGGCCATTCCGTTTTCGTAGCGCGACATGCTGCTTGAATCCTCCGGCGGCGGGGTGAGCAGGTGCGCCTCGATGAGCGGCGCATTGGTCTCGACGTCGTTTTCAAGCATGTAGTAGACGGCGAACTGCTTCTGCTGTGAGTTCCCGCTTTTCAGAAAGTGAGGGGCCAAGGCGGAGGGCGGAAGGGCCTTTAGCGTGGCATACGTTTTCTTGGCGGCCTCGGCCACGTCTTCAGGCGTGATCTCATCCTCGTCCTGCCGGGCGTTCTCGTCGAACGTGCATACGGGTTGCAAAAGTTTACGGGCGATCTCCCCGCGGGTCAGAGGCCGGTCCATCTGGTTATAAAGGGCCAGGCTGCGCTCCGCCTCGCTCTTCTCGGAGTCGCTGCCGGAATACGACGAATACGACGACATGCCCATATCGGTGCGCTGCATCGGACACAGGGTCTCGTCGGGAACCAGCGCGATCAGCAGCGGGAGAGACTTGATTCCCCGCGCCAGGATGCGGCCGATTGCGCTGTCGTCTTTTGTCCCGCGTATGGGCTTGGCGTTCGGAAAAACCCACAATTCTTCCGAACGGCCATAGTAGCCATCGCGCTTCACCGTTTCTGACGCCAGCGCCGCAGCCAGCTTCTGATCCTCCTCGCCGAGGCCTTCGCCAGCAAGTGCCGGCGGCTCCGTCAGAGCGGCCCGGGCCTGCAGGCGGTCGGCCAGCAGCTTGACGGCGCCGGCCCGCCTCCAGCCTGCGGGAAACGCCTTCAGCAGCCCGGAAACCGCCGCATGATACGCTTTCCAGTCGTGCTTCTTTTGGAAACCCTCCGCCGCCGCAGCCAACTGGTCGTCCGCCACGATGTTCAAGGCGCCGACAATAACTTTCCGGGAATCGCCGATCAGCGTGAAGAGCTTGCCGACCAGAACGTTCGCCTCCTGAACCTTGCCGTTCTGCCACGCAAACACTGCAAGCAGGAACAGCCCGCCCGGCTCCTCGTCCGACAGGAAGAAGGAGTCATAGCGCGCTTCCCGCCCGCCGCCGGCCTTGGCCTTGACTTTCTTGTCCACATACGACGTCGCCTTGACGAGGTCACGGGAAAGGTCTGCCGGCGCCCAGGTGCCACTCGGCGTCAAATCATTTGCGCGGCGGAACGGATCCGGGCCACTCGGCTTAACCCCGTCCTTGCCCTTTGCCGAAGCGTGCGCCACGGCATTGCTGCGCGCCTCGGCCTCTTGCTTTTTCAGAAGCGTCTTCTGGTCGGCAAGCTCGATCACCCGGCCTGCTGAGGAGACCAGCACGCTTGTGCCCTCCTTGTTTTCCGAAACCAGCCAGGCGTTGCCGGAGAGCTGGATCTCCTGCATGCGGTACATATACATGTCGCGCATGCCGTCGCCGTTGTAATTGAGTTTGACGTACTTGGCCTTCGAGGTGTCCGGGAGCCCCATCCGGATGAAGGCGCGGAAGCCCTGGCTGTAATCCTGCACATTCGTCGACACGGCCGCAGGGGGACCGGCCGCCGCCGGAGCGTTGGCCGCTCCCGCAGTCGTGCCAAACAAAATTCCCGCTGCGCCGATCAACCCCAAAAACCATCCGAACGACACGTTGCGCCGCATGCGGCACCTCCTTGATTTATCGAGAAACCAGATTCAGACCACATCATGATTTATATATATGTCATAAATGTGGAATCGAATGCAAGCCGATAGATGAGCAAATCATGCTTTGTATTTTCTGAGGATTTGAGAATTTTCGTATAGGCCGCGCTCCTTTCATTTTTTCGGCAGTCCGGACAGCAAACAGAGAATATAGACAAGTGTGTTTTTCACAGTGGATTCTTTTCGCATTTTATGACCTTGGTTTCACCATTGACGCGGACTGTTACCTTGCGTCTGCCCGTAGAGGCAATACGGTAAGAGGTCACCTTGCCCTCCTTCCACTCGATATTGACTTCGAAGTTGCCGCGGGCGCGGAGGCCGGTCACCTGGCCGGTGTGCCAGCCTGTCGGCAGGGCGGGCAGAAGTTCAAGCACGGGCTGGCCGTCCGCCGTGGTCTCCTGACTCTGGAGCAACATTTCGGCCACGGCCGCACAGCCCGCGAAGTTGCCGTCAATCGTGAACGGCGGATGGAGGCAGAAGAGGTTCGGCGCGCCGCGATTGATGAGCATGGCGAGCAGTTTTTCAGCGCGGTTGCCGTCATGCAGGCGCGCCCAGAAGTTGGCCTTCCAGGCCATGGACCAGCCGGTGGAGGCATCCCCGCGCCGCTCAAGGGAAAGACGCGCGCCCTTGTAGAGTTCCGG
>CAZXVN010000667.1:0-5469 GCA_964643945.1 uncultured Lentisphaeraceae bacterium
TTTCGCGTGCCGAGGGCGCAGTGCTGTTTGATCTCACGTTCCACGCCTCGTACTGGGCTGCTGCGACCCGGGACGCCAGCAACCCCATCGCCAAGATGCCAGCAGCCCGCGCACCGGCTCTGGGCAACGCACGGAAGATTCGGCTGATAGTTTTCATGCGCTTTTCCTTGCAAAACGGCTCCGCGCTCACACTCGCACCCCGTCCAAACATCAGTATTTTGCAATCACTTCCCACATCTTGTCATTCCTCACACCGGACATAGCGCTGAGGCCCATGGTATCCCATGTGGCCTCAGCGTCACCTTCAGATTCGGCGCGGCTTCGCGACGTAATCTGCAAGGTATGGTTGGCGCCCTCTTGACGAAGTCACTCTTTCGCCGCCTTGTTTGTGAGACGTTGCAGCAGTTCGCCAATTTGCGCAGGGAACAGTACGACTGTGTTCGAGGGGCTGGAACCAAGTCCGTCGATCGTCTGCAAGGTGCGCAGTTGGAGTGTAATTGGGCTGTCCGACATAATCTTGGCGGCTTCGGCAAGATTGGTTGCAGCCAGTTTATCTCCTTCCGCTTTCGTGATTGTTGCACGCTTCTCGCGCTCGGCGGAAGCTTGCCGAGACATCATCCGCTTCAGATCTTCGGGCAACTCTATATCCTGCAACCGGAGGGAATCCACACGAAGACCCCAGTCCTTGACTCTCTCTTCGACATGTTCCTTTATGCGAGTCTGTATCTGTTCCCTTTCTGAAAGCAGTTCGTCCAACGTCAACCCTCCGACTACATCGCGCAGTGCGGCCTGCGCATATTGCGCGACAGCGAACTTGAAGTCTTGGATTGTTATTACGGCTTTTTCACTGTCGGCGACCAGAAAGAACAGCGCGGCATCAATTTCTGCCGGAACGTTATCTTTGGTGATGACCTTCTGTCGGGGTATATTCAGAACGAGTACCCGGGTGTCGAGAAAACGGACCCCTTCAAGAACAGGTATGATGTAAAGCAGGCCAGGTCCTTTTACAGACCTAAACCTGCCCAAACGCAGCACAACGCCCCGCTCCCATTGTGCAGCCACACGAATACCCGAAACGGCCACGAACCAGAGAAACGCAATGACAATAACGGTGCCGATTGCGACTGGCGGTGCAACTCCCCCGTGGGTTGCCAACGAGTAGCATAGCCATGCTACAACTGCGGTCGGTATGACAAACAATACTCCGCGCAGAGTGCTGCCCAGTGAAACGTGTTCTCCGGCAGGTTTGGCATATTGCTTCATGTCCTCGCTCATGACAGTCTCCTTGTCTTGTTTCGTTCTTTGTCTCATTGCACCAACGTTCAGATCAGCATCGGCACCCCGATTGCCGCATCTGCCGATCAAACACTCCCTCTTCATAACGGAACGTGCACCCGAATCAGAATGTCCGTGAATCGTGGCCGTCAACCAGTGCATAATTGTGGCACTTGCTCAGGCTGCTGACAAGCGGTTTCAGCGGTTTCTGCGAAGTAATGGGTCAGCGCGGACTTTGCCCTCCCCTCCCCAGCGAATCGCATCCCACACCGGTCGCACCCATCCACAAAAAGCGGAGCGGGTACGGGTTAGGTGCCTTACAAACCAGCAGAGGCAATAAAAGACAAGTTGTTTGCGAAAAATTCAGGAGACAGAATGAGAAGATCGACAAGAAGCGACTATTTCAACGCATTTCATTCTGACTCCTGACTCCTGACTTCTGACTACTTGGGTTGCGGGCGGAGCCCGCGTTAGAACGATGCAGCGAGGTTCACACCGCCCCACAGGAGCTCCTGATGGTCCACGCTTTCGCGTGCCGCGTTGTCAACGATTGACAGCCACGCCAGTTTCGCGCCAACCGACAGGTGATCCGTAAGCTTGTACGAAGCGAAAGCCGAAGCATTGAAGTCGAGCAGCCCAGCTTCCGTCACGCCGAAGTAGGCCATATACCCTTCGCTGCCCGCGCCCAGCGCGACTTCCGTGCCGACACTCACCCGTTCATTCAGCTCGACCGTCTTGTTCAACGCCGCAAGGGCGTATGCGCCATCCATCAGTGCGTAGTCGTAGTAGACGGACAGTGACGGCGTGACAATATCACTGTTGTACGTGACCGACCCATAGACCTCACGCGTGCTGGGCGCGTCAGGCCCGCATACCTTCGGAAAGGTGTACCAGATATGCCCGGCTTCCACCGTGAAGTCCGAAATGTCGATCAAGTAGCTCGCGGTGTAGTCGATCTCGTTCAGGCCCGCGCCCGTCGTATTTCCGTTATGGCCGGTCATTTCGAAATTCGCCCATGCGCCAACAGCAAACTTTCCGCAGCCCTCTGTCGCATACGCGAGCGTTCCGGCCGGCTCCCACACGGGACGGTCGTTCACCACTAGGCCGTGCCAGATATAGGCCGAGTAGAGGTCAAGCGTCGCATCAAACGAGAAGCCTGTACTCGGTTGCTCCTCTTTGGCGCCCACAGCGGAAGCCGCTGTCTCCGCAGCTTCCTGAGCCGACATGACCGAGGCGGCAGCCAGCGCCACGGCCACGCAAAACAGTCTCTTCATTTTTCTCCTTTATGTCAACCGCCCCCTTTGTGCGGCACGCATGAGTCCCCGCGGCAGCGGCGTGCAGGTTCAGCCGATGGCCTTGCTGCCCCGCTCTCCGGTGCGGATGCGGATCGTTTGCTCCAAGTCGAGTACGAAAATCTTTCCGTCTCCGATCTCTCCTGTGTGCGACCCGCCCGCTACGGCCTCAATGGCCGTATCTACAAAGTCATCGTTCACGGCGATCTCCAACTTCACTTTCCGCAACAGGCAGCCCACCTCTTTATGGCTACGGTAAACTTGAGCAATCCCCTTCTGACGGCCACGCCCCATCACGTTGGACACGGTAACCAGATGGATCTCTTTCGCAGTCAGACGCTCTAACACCTCGTCCATGCGATCCGGCTGAATGACGGCAACAATGTATTTCATGATCGAACTCCTTTCTTCGGTTTTTGCGCGTTAATCAAGGACGGTGTATCCTGTCTCACGGTGATCGGTCAGGTCAAGACCGATGCGTTCCGCATGCTCAGAAGCCCGCAAACCCAGCACGGCGTCCACGATCTTGAGCAAAACACCGCTCATGACACCCGAGTACACAACGGTCACCATGACGGCCTTGAATTGGATCCAGAGCAGCGCCGGATTCCCATAGAACAGCCCGTCAGCACCCGCACTGTTCACCGCAGTCGTCGCAAACAGTCCGGTTGCGAGGGCACCCCAGATGCCGCCGACGCCATGCACGCCGAACGCGTCAAGCGCATCATCGTACCCTAGGCGCGGCTTGATCACGGTAACGAACAGATAACAGATGACACCCGCACCCGCACCGATCGCGATCGCACCGCCCGGAGTGACGAAGCCCGCAGCCGGAGTGATCGCAACCAGACCTGCCACCGCGCCGGAGATCAAGCCTAGCATGGTGACATGCCGATTGGTCAGCAGATCCATGACAGCCCAGGCCAAACCTGCCGCCGCCGCCCCCACATGGGTCGCCAAAAAGGCGCTGCCCGCCAAACCGTTGGCGCCTAAGGCGCTGCCCGCGTTAAAGCCGAACCAACCAAACCACAACAGCCCGGCACCCATGACCGCGAACGGCAAGTTATGTGGAGGGGACAGCTTTTTCGGAAAACCGATACGACGTCCCAGCATGAGCGCGCATACTAACGCGGCTATACCGGCATTGATGTGCACCACCGTGCCGCCCGCGAAGTCCAACGCGCCCATCTTGCGCAGGAAACCGCCCATGCCCCACACCCAGTGCGCCAGCGGATCGTAAACGAGCGTCGACCATAGCAGGGAAAACAGCGCGAAAGCCGCGAACTTCATCCGCTCCGCAAACGCGCCCACGATCAGGGCGGGCGTGATGATGGCAAACATCATCTGGAACAACATGAAAACCGAATGGGGAATCGTACCCGCGTAATCCGCGTTCGGCTCCGCCCCCACATGGTTTAGCATGGCCCAGTCCAAGTTGCCGATAAAGCCCTTGAGGTCAGGGCCAAAGGACAAGCTGTAACCGAACAACACCCATTGCAGTGTGATGATGCAGGCCAGAAAAAGGCATTGCATGAGAATGGACAACACATTTTTTCTGCGGACCAAGCCGCCATAAAACAACGCCAGCCCGGGCAGGGTCATCAAGAGTACAAGAGCCGTACTGACCAGTACCCAAGCGGTGTCACCCGAGTTAACAACGGGAGTCGTCGCGACTGCCGCTGCGCCCTGCGCCCACGTGTTTGTCGCGGCGGTTATCGCGATACCCGCTATCAGGCCAATCCATGTGAGTTTGCTCCGCAGTCCTTTCATGCTCATGATGTCGCCTTCCTCGTAGCAGCGCCGTTATAACGGTGCCTGGTTATTGTTCACATCAAATACGCGTATTCGCACATTCTGGAGCATATAACGCAACTACTAGGCCAACACAAAGGAGACACGAAAAATAAGTGTTCTTGGCGGAAAAAACCGAGATTCATGCACAATTATGCCGGAAATCGATAAAGCTGTGCCGAACCACTGCCCCTAAAAGGCTACATTTTTGTAAGTGTCAGAAGGGCGGCGTCGCGACAAAAATATCGAACCGCCTGTCATGGGATGCCGGTGAAAAAACGCACGTCCCGGAGACCATCCCCGCCGAACCCCCGCTTACTAGCGTGACCACCAAGGGCGCAGTTGCTGCGGGTCGAAGGTCTCGTTGTCCCAAAAGGCCCGGGCCTGTCCGTGTTGTAACAGATAGAGCCGGGGCGGACGTTCGCCGATGAAAGCGAAGAAGGTCTTTGGTCCGACGCAAAGGTAAGGGAAATCGGCGTCGGTGCCCCTGAAGAAGGCGGGGGCTTTGCTCGTCTCGCCCAGGCAGATCAGGTAGGTGGAAGGCAGGGCATTCTGGCTGTCGGCTTCTGCGAGGCTGGTGACCAATGTGCGACAATGATCACAGTCGAGACTGACAAAGACTGCCAGACAAGTCCCTGTCGTGAGGTCGGCCGCCTGGCCGTCGCTGAACCCACGGAATTCGGCGAACCGGCTCTTCCCGGTCGAAGGGGTTGCGACAGACGGGTGGACGCCGATCTGTCGGGCAGGAAAGCCGAGGAAGACGATCAGCAGGCTGGCAGCCGCCAGACCAGCGGGAACACGCCAGGAACCGGCCGGCCACCCCCTGGTCTTCCGGAAGAGGTAGAGAACAAGACCGAAGAGCGCCAGGTTCTTGAACAGGGACTCAAGCGGTGACATGCGGATCAGCTCACCGAAGCAATGGCAGGAGCCGGTGTCTTTCCGCAGGAAGGCCAGATAGGCCAGGTAAAAACTGAAGGGCGCCAGAAGTCCGAAGATGGCCGGCAGGGTGAAATGTCGAAACCTGGCCCGCTGAAAGCAGGCCAACCCGAGACACAGTTCCGCCGCCACGAGCAGGCGCACCGCGTACGCTGCCATCACGCGGGAATGCAGC
>CAZXVN010000668.1:0-5333 GCA_964643945.1 uncultured Lentisphaeraceae bacterium
ACGTCGAAACCCAGGAAGCCCGCATTGTTGCTGCCGAAATCCACGCTCACGTCGCTGTTCTGTCCGGCCAACACGATGGGCCGGGCGCGGAGGTCGCCCGTGGCCTTCGCCTGTGTTTCGTTCTGCATGCGGTTGACGAACTCCTCGTTGGCCGCCACCGGAAGCGTTGGAAAGTCCGTATAGGTGCCTCCGGCCTCGCCCCCGCCCCTGCCAAGCGAGACCACCGTCGGGGCCTCGATCCGCTTGATCTCCGCAAGCGGCACATTGCGTGCCTGGACGACGAGCCTTTCATTTCGCTTGTCGGCGCCAAGGTCCTGGGACTGCTGCCACGCCGAGTCATCGAACGCGGCCTCTAGCCAGCCGACCTGCACCTTGCACGCGTCGAACACCTCGACTGTCGCGCCTCGAAGGCCGAGACTCGGCGCGGCCGTATCGTACGCCCCCGGCTCGATCGCACGCCACGCGCTCTCGGCCGCTCCGGGATTGTTGCTCAGATCAAACGCGGACAGCAGCCCGGGCGACCGGCCGTAATAGCCCGAGTCCCACAGGGCCGCATAAACCACGTCCACGCCGACCGCGTTCTTGCCTGCCCTCAGGAACGGAGCGAGATCAATCTCATCGACGCAGACATTCCCCCATTCGCTTCGCGCCGGGCCTTGCTGCACGAACGCGCCGTTCACCCACAGGCGATACACCGTGTCGGCCGAGATGGCCACCTTCAGCGGCCGCGGCGCCTGCGGCAGCTCTACCGTCTTGCGGAACAGCACATGGCGCCACGGCGCCTGTCGCTCGCCCGCGATCCAGCACCAGTTGCCGGCCGGGGCGGCCTGCGCGACCAGCGGCGGCGCCCCCTCCGCGTGCTTCGCCACGGCCCTGTCCAGTTTGTCGCCGTTGGCCTGTATCTCTGCCCGGGCCGGACCCATGCAAACCAATAGTCCGAGCGCTGCCATCATAATTCGCGCTATCTTTTCCCCTGCAAACATACTGCCATCCTTTACTACAGACAATTGAGAATCGTTCGTAGTGACGCACTAGTTGGCCGTCGTTGCCTTGACCGTTTTCGTTTCGCCATTCACACGGACACGCACCTCGCGAGGCTCGGAGGAGGTGATCCGGTAGCCGGTCACTATGCCGTCCTTCCACGCGATGTCCACGGTGAACCCGCCGCGGGCGCGGAGTCCTTTGACGCTGCCCGTCGGCCACGCTTTCGGCAGGCCAGGGAGCAGCTCGACCTCACCGGCATGCGACTGCAGCAGCATCTCGCCAACGGCGGCGGTTTGGCCAAGGTTGCCGTCGATCTCCCACTCCACGCCCTGGAAGCTGGCCGACAGGTTGGGGTTCACGCTGCGCTGAAGATGCGTGTCCAAGACGTCCAGCGCCCGGTTGCCATCGCCGAGCCGGGCGTACACATTGGCCTGAAACGCGCCCTGCCAGCTCCCCACCCGGCCGCTCTTCCACCACTGGGCCTTGTCGAATATCTTCCGCAGCGCCGCCGCCAATTCCGGCGTGCCGCGCGGCGTGATCTGCGTGCCGCAGACCGCGCCCCAGCTCGACAGCACCTGGCACTCCGCCGTGCGCTGCCAATCCTCCAGCCACTCCTGCAGCTCGCCGGTCGTCGGGCTGACCTGCAGGGGCGGCAGCCGCGGCAGGACTTTCTCGATTTCGGCGCGCAGCTCGGCGTCCGTGCCGAGGATGCGCGCGGCCTGCAGGCAGTTCTGCAACAGCTCGCGTATCATCTGCATGCTGCCGGTCGGCCCCATGCAGACGACGCCCTGCTCGCCGTTGGGCTTGCGGAACGGGTTTTCGAAGTTTGTGTCCGGCCCGGTGACGAGCCACCTGTGCGACGGCTCTTCCATCATGTAATCCAGGAAGAACCGCGCCGCGCCCTTCAAGGTCGGCCATACGCGGCGCAGATACGCGGTGTCCCCGGAAAAGGCGTAGTGCTCCCACAGATGCTGGCACAGCCACGCGCCGCCCGTCTGGAAAATGCTCCACAGGGCGCTTCCGCTGACGGGCCCGGCCTGCCGCCAGATGTCGGTGTTGTGGTGCGCCGTCCAGCCGCGCACCCCGTAAAGGTCCTTGGCGATGTGCGCGCCGTCCACGCTGAGCTGTTCGGTGAGGTCGACCAGGGGCAGGTGGCACTCCGCAAGGTTCGCTGTCTCCACCGGCCAGTAGTTGATTTCCGCGTTGCAGTTCAGCGTCCAGTTCGCCGACCAGGGCGGCTGGATCGTGTGGTTCCAGATGCCCTGCAGATTCGCCGGCTGCGTTCCCGGCCGCGACGACGCGATCAGCAGATACCGTCCGAACTGGTAATACAGCGCCGCCAGGGCCGGGTCCTTACCTGGCTGAAACCTCTTCAGCCGCACGTCCGTCGGCTGCTTTTCCGCGGCCGAGCGCCCAAGGTCCAGCGCCACCCGGTTAAACAGGCTGCGGTGATCGGCAACGTGCTCCTCGCGCAGCGCCGCGTAGGGCCGGCCCGCGAGCGGCGCGAGGGCGCCGTCACAAAGTTTGGCAGGATCACGGCCTTCGCGGCTCGGGCTCTTGTGCGGGCCGTTGTAGCTCGTGGCGGCGACCAGCACCAGCGTGACGCTGTCACACCCCTCCGCCGTGATCCCCGCATCGGAGACCGTGACGCGTCCGCCTTCGTGGGCCGGCATGAGGCGCGTCTCGAAGCGCATCCCCTTGCCCTCCGGCGCATCGTCGTAAACCACTTTGCCGCCTCCGACATAGCTCGGATCCACGTGGGCCGGGCAGCGGCCGGTCAGTCGCAGGAAGTTGCCGTCGGCTTTCGTGACGTGGCGCAACTGACACCCGAGCGCCGCGGTGAACGAGACCTTGCCGGGCGTGTCGCTCGTGAGCCGCACAATGACGGCCTGCCCCGGATGCGAGGCGAAGACTTCGCGTGTGTACCGGACTCCCTGCTGCACGAACTGGACCCGGGCCACAGCCTGCTCAAGGTCGAGTTCACGCCGGTAGTCCGTGGCCGCGCCGTCCCCCGGAAACGTGATCGTCAGGTCGCCGAGCGGCTGGTGGCTCTGGTTGTACTTGCCGTTCATGTCGCGCTCGACAAGCCGCTGCGCCTCGTTGTTCTTGCCCGCCGCGAGCAGCCTGCGGATTTCCGGCAGCGCTTTCAGGCCGTTCGTGTTGATGTTGTCGTACGGCTCGCCGGACCAGAGCGTGTCTTCGTTGAGGTCAATGCGCTCCTGCTGCACCCCGCCCCAAACCATGCCTCCCAGCCGTCCGTTCCCGATGACGGACGCCTCTATCCAGCGTGTCGCCGGCTTGCGGTACCACAGCGTAAGCGCCTGGCCAGGCCCCTCGGCCGCGCCCTTTAACGCCACGCTGTCGACTGCCGCCGCACTGGAGGCGACACGCACCCCGTTGACGAACAGTGCGAGCAGGCCAGCCTCGTCAGCCGTCGCCGCCACGTGCGTCCAAGCGTCACCGTACGTCACGGCCTGCGTGAGGGTCTCGTCGCCCACGATCAGCCGCAGCGCGTTCCCCGGATGGGTATCCAGCAGGAAGCCGTCGCTGCCGCCCGGCGTAATCTTGTCCGCAATCCGGCCGGCCCGGCCGGCGTCGGGCCGTATCCACGCCTCGACCGTCATGCCATTCGGGAACTCCAGCGACTCCCCCCCGGACAAGACCGGCAACTTCGGGCTCAGCCATTCGCCGCTGATGCCCGGCAGGCTGCCCTTCGCCTCCGGCCGCGTCCCGGACAGGAGCTTCACCTCCGCCGCCGAAAGCGCGCGCCCGTAAACCCGCACGGCAGCCATTTTTCCTTGGAAGACGTTGCCTCCGGTTTGGTCCGCGCCGATGCGTAGCGGCAACGGGTTGGCCGGCGCCTGGGCAAACACCAGCAGCGGCGCGAGCCACAGCCAGGACAGGGCAGGTTTGAGCCACACATGAAGTTTTTTGCCGCCTAAACGCGGCTGTAATGAATCTCCCAGACAGTTATCAATATGCGAGTCCGTCAAAGCGGCCTTTAACTCTCGGATACGTTTACGTGCTGCTTTTAGATGGTCAATTTCTTCCATGGTTTCAATCCTTACGCGCTTTGGCAGTAAATCCTCTCTGCCATATTTTTTAAGCCATTTCGTCACCGTCATCGCACCACGAATACCATATGCGTTTTGTGCCTTGTATGCCGAGGAGAATTTCCCTCGAGCAATTTCGTCAACCACCTGTTTCTTGAATGCCTCGCTGTAACCAATTACCTCTTTCACGTTGGAATCCTCCCTTTCCAATGTGACAACCTATATCAGGACCGGACAGATCACGGCGTGAACGCGCCCGATGTCGTATCGTTGTATGCCTCGAATTCAGCGATTGCCGGGTTGCCGGCATCAGTTCGTTTCACCAGCAGCCGCACCTTGCTCGTCGTGCGGCTAACAATCGGCGCGATGAATTCCGGGCCGATCTTCATACCGTTGAAACACCCAGTCCACCGGGACGCGTTATCATCCCAGCACTCGATCACATAGCGCGCGATCGTCGATGAGGCATCTTCCCTGAGGCGGAACTCGTTGACAGTCGTCGGGCGTCCAAAATCCAGTTCCAGCCACTGATCCATCCCGGCCGCTGCCTTCCAAACGGTAGCGGTGTTGCCATCATTCGCAGCCGACGCCTCGTGACCGGATGCCGCTGACGAAGCCGAGGCCGTCGCCTTCAAAGCAAGGTTCTCTGTGCTGCAGGCTTTGCCCAGAGGTTTGATGAGGCAATTGGTGAAGGTCAGCCCCTTGGTACGGCTGCTCAGCTTTGCTCCGTCGCTCAAATAGAAACGGCACTCCTTCCAGGTGACGCGGTTGATATCCGCGCAACTCATGAACTCGGTCTTGGGAAACCCGTTCTCCTTGACCCGCATCGCCTTGCCGTTGGAAACGCATTTCTCCAGCAGGATGTCCAACTGCGGTCCCGGTCCGGAAGCGCCGTTGCATAACAGGAAACCGGGGCCGTCCGTATCGTGAAACAAACAGCGCCGCATCACACAATTCAGGTTGTTAACCTCAAAATCGAAGGCCTGGCCATCGCCACTGACCTTCCCGGCTGGACCGATGGAGATGAACCCCCACTCGGAATCCTCAAAGACGAAGTCCTTGCACCGCTGGATCATCGCTCCGGCCACACCGTTCCAGGCCTGGTTGAAACGTCCAATGTCGAGCGTCACGCAGTTGCGCACCGCACCGCCCGCAATTCCGCGCAAGCCGATGGGCCATTGTTTGCACTCCTCGAAGTGGCACCCGTCGATCACCAGATTGCCGAAGTTCCAGATGTTGTCGGCCACCGCGTTGAAGTTGTGCGGGCTGTTAGTCCAGATCGCGGAGTCCACTTGC
>CAZXVN010000669.1:0-6263 GCA_964643945.1 uncultured Lentisphaeraceae bacterium
TACACGACGCTCTTCCGATCTCGTCCGAGCCGGAGCCCGCGAAGGAGGAACTGGACTGGGACCTGTGGCTGGGGCCTTCTCCCTTGCGGGCCTACAACCCCGCCTTCATTAACCCGTGGCCCGTGCCGGGGTGGTACACGCAGTACGACTTCGCTGGCGGCATCCCCCAGTGGGGCTCCCACACCATCCTCCAGTGCCAGTTGGACCTCGGGGTCGCGGACACGTCGGCGGTCGAGTACGAGTACCCGGAAAAAGGGATCAATGGCGGCATGACCGTGCGTTTCGCGAACGGGGTCAAGTTGATCGCGCAGCTGGACGGCTGGCGCGGTTCGTTCGGCGTCCGCTACGAGGGGTCCGACGGCGGGGTTGCGACCGCCGACGGCTATGATAGGCTGGACGTTTCTGCGTCTGTACCCTTCAGCGGTTATAAGAAACTGGTGCAGGCGTACACCGCCCGGACGCAGCGCTCTCTGAACCACGTGCGCAATTTCCTGGATTGCGTGAAGTCGCGGAAGCCCACTGTGACGCATGCCGGTGTGGCGCATCGCACGATGACGACCAACCTGATCATGGACATTTGCCTGGATCTGAAACGCAGCCTGAAATGGGATCCCGTGAAGGAAGAGTTTGTGGGCGATCCCGAGGCCAACAAGCTGCGCTCGCGCGTCCTGCGTGAGCCGTGGCGCATCTGATCACCACGGGCGAGATTCTCATTCCGGCTGCTGACTTTTGCCTGCCGACTTCTCGATCTCCACCTCGCAGAAGGTCAGCGCGGCGATGCCGTTCTTTCCGTAAAGCAGGTTCCCTGAATTCCACGATCGGTCGGCCAGATAAGTGATTGTTTTCGCGCCCTCGTCCGAGGCCAGCTTGAGCCTGACCGTGTTGCCGGACGCGGAGCCCTCGACGACGCCCCCCTTTTTTCCGTCCAGATAAAATTCGCTGGCCAGCGAATGGGCCCATGCCATGGGCTGGTCGAACTCTAGCACGATCGCATCCCGCTTGGCGCTTGAATAACAGGCCTTCTTCAGGTCGGGCGGCGCGACTGACGTGTCGAAAACCTTGCCGTAGTTATCCCGCTCGACGAGTGCGGCCATCAGCCGGGCCATTTCCGCATAGCCGGCGGCCGGATAATGGCAGCCCCCTTCCGGCTTGATGCCCAGCGTGGACATGACGCTCATGTGCGCGTAGAGGCGTGGCAGGAGCCGCTGCACGTCCCGCAGCTTGTCGCTTTGCCGGTTGCCGCCTTGGCTGCACGCGTTGGGCCAGATCTGATAGAGATAGTAATGCTGGATATTGGGCATGTCCTGTTTCCAGGCCGCCGACATATCCACAAAGTACTGCTGATAGGTTTCCCAGCCGTAGCCGCCGTCGGGCCCGTCGGCGCCCTGGTCGGCCTCGCCCTGATGCCATAAGACACCCCGGATGCCGTGGGTCAGCCGGGCCTGTTGGACGCGCTGCAGCATTCGCCCGTAAATCGTGGACGCATCCGTCCGGTTGGCCGGGTTGCGCTGGTGCTGGTCGATCCGCGTACCCCCGACCGCGCCGTTGATGATGCAGACCGGGATCTTCTGGCTTTCGACCAGGCGCTTGGCAAGTTCCATGCTCAAATAGCCGATCTCCCATTGGCCGCCCTCGCGCCGGACCGCGTTGCCCCATCCCTTGCTGACATCACCGCCCATGGAGCCGAAACTGCGGATCCATTCGCTGGAGAATTCACTCGTGTCCCCTGCCCAGTCCGTCGACACCGCGTTAGATTGCCCGTCGACCAGGTAGGCGTCCCCGCACACGAGGTTGGTGGCCGTATGAAGAACAGTCTCGACGCTTCCGCGCTTGGAGCCGACCTCCACTTTATACTTGATGAGCCCTGGCTTGAGTTTGACCGTGAAGGCATACGATTTGTCGGCCGTGGGCTTCTGGGTCTCGGTCTTGATCAGCTTGTCGTCGGCATAGAGCTTCAGAAAGACGGAATCGGCGGAAGAGGGCAGAGCGCCGTTGCAGTAAAGCGTGCCTTCATGCTTATCGTCACGGGCATAGAACTGATTGTTGACGGGCTTCTCGTCCTTGCCCGGCGTGCGCTGCGCCCAGACGTCCTTCTCAGGCTCTTTGACCGTGACCTGAGCCGTCTGGACCGTGGGCTTGCCGCCGTTGCTCACCGTGGCCGTCACGGTCATCTTCCCGCTGTTTTGCGCGCGTTTGAAGATCAGCCTTCCGGGCTCAATTTCCTTGATGGCCGCCAAACCCGCTACCGACCAAACATATTTCAGCTCGCCAGCCCCCTTCGCCTGCATCGCCTTCAAGTTGGCGGTCTGCGCCACGATCTCGATGGTCTCGCGCCCGTCCCACTTCGCCGGCGCCTTCAAGGTGAAGGCCGGTTCCGGTATATCTTCCTTGATCGTGACGGGGATGTCCTTGGTCTTCACCGTGTCGGCACAGACCGCCTTGAACCGGAGGGTGACCGCTTCGTCGCCAGCCACGCGGCCGGCATCAACCGTGAACGCAAACGTGTCGACTGCGACAACGGTTTCAACTCCGCCTTTCTTCAGGAGCCAGTAGACCTTCTGCGCGCCCCCGGCCTTAGCCGTCACCGTGGCACGTTTGCCCTCCGGCACCATCAGCTGCTGCGCCGAGACCGCGAAGTCGGAGCCCGGCTGCACCAGCGAACCGACCAGTGTCTGCAGGGGTTTCTGGTTTTCGTATTGCAGTTTCGCCCAATCGGCGGAGCGCGTAACCTTGGAAAGCCGAACCTCGTCGATGTCGCCGACAAACCGGTAGTTGTCATACCACCCGCCGATATACATCCGCGCCGGGCTCTTGATCGCCAGCGGGGCGCCGGCGGATGTCGAGACGCCGTCGAGGACGCCATTCACATAGACCCGCGAATCGCCGTTCTTAAAGGCATGGAGCACATGCACCCACTGGGCCGGAACGAGGGTGCTGCCTCCCATGACGTCCGCGCCGGAAAAGTAGCACGCCATATTCATGTGTGGCGGGCTTTCATATTGCATCATCACCTTGCCCTGCCCGGCCTCGTTACCCCAGGCAAGGACGGTCGTGTTGGGCATGTCGGCCCGGAACCAGGCTTCCGAAGAATGCGGGCTGGACCCGGCGGGATAGGTGGTGATGTTCTCTCCGCAGGTGATACCCTTGCCCGGCGCAAAACGCCGGCTCTTGCCAATCATCCCGGCAGAAGACAGGGTGCCTGTATCCTTCGACTCGACCGTGCCGACCTCATCCTTGACCGGATCGTCCATGTGCCAGACGCTGAGATACCCGTTGGACGCATTGAATACCGCCTTGCCGCTCGATTCGCTCTTCGCGTCCGCCTTGCCCCAGAGCAGCTTGATCTCCTGGCGCGCGTTGCCCTTGATGGCCGGTATGCGCACCCAGATGCTCGCCGTGCCTTTCGCCGCGTCCCAGTCCTCGATCTGGTAGGCCAGGGGCGCGCCCTTGGCGCTGGCGAAGCGGATATCCTCGCCGCTGGTTTTCGCCTGGCTGAAATTAAAACCCTCCTTATTCAGCCGCACCAGCAGCGGAAAATTTTCTACAGCGGCCGTGGCCGGCAGGCCCGCGCCCTCGGGCGTGGTCAGGATATACAGGGAGCCCGAATGTTGCCAGCCCGGGTATTGGGCCGCAGCCGTTTGAAGCAGCGCCAGCAAGGCGAGCGTGCTGATCGTGAGTTGTTTCATCCTGTGCGTTTTCCCGTGTTAAATGAAGGCGTTGATTATCGCATACTGGCCGGGATCTGTCATGCCGGTCAGTGTATCGGCACAGTCGCTTTCCGCCGCATATCGCTGAGCGCAGGATAGAGCCCCTCATATCTCGCATACAGCTCGCCATAGCGTAGGTGCGCCTGCGCATCGGGAATATAGGACGCGCCGGGCCGATACACCTGGCTAAAGGCGTCCTGCTCATCCCGATAGACACCGGTGCCGATCCCGGCAAGAATAGCCGCGCCTAGGGGCACCGCCTCCTCGATGTCGGGAACCTCTACGACGAGACCGGTCACATCCGCCTTGCCCTGCATCCAGAGACTGTTTTTCGTTGGCCCGCCGATCGCCACGATCCGGTCGCTCTGAACACCCAGCCCGCGATCAAAGGCGCGGATGATCTCCAAGAACTGATAGTTTAATCCCTCGATAACCGCACGAAACAGGTCGCCCCGCCCCACGATATTGCGCAGCCCGACAAAGGCGCCGGTCGACGCGGCATCCAGCACCGGGCAGAAACTGCCCGACATGTGCGGCAGGAAGAAGACCCCGTTGCTTCCGATCGGCGATTGCGAGGCGAGGCCGATCAGGTGCGCCCACTCCGAGGCGCCCTCATCACCGCCTGAGGTCGGCACGCCGATCTCCCGCTTGAACCACTCCAGCATGTCCGCGGCCACGGTGGCGCCCATCACGGCGTAGCGGTCACGCGCCACGTGCGAGTCCACCAGCACGCCCATGCGCTGCACCTCGGGCGTCAGCACCGGCTCGTGCAGGGCAGACGCCACCACCTCCCATGTGCCGAGCACATCGAGCAGTACGCCCGGTTCGAAGGCACCCGTCGACAGGCAGCCGCAGCAGTAGTCGTGTCCGCCCAAAACGACGGGCGTTCCCTTCTTAAGCCCCGTGGCTTCGGACGCCGCCCCGTGCACCCGTCCGATCAGCGTGCCCGCAGGCAGCGGATCGCAGAGCAGGGAACGGTCAATCCCCGAACGCTGCAAGAAGTCGTCATTCCATGTGCGCGTCCGCTGGTCGAACAGCAGTGTGGTCGATGCCATGCTGGTGTCTGTGAACGTCTCACCGCACAGCATAAAGTTCACAAAGTCTTCGATCAACAGCCACTTGTGGGTCTTCTCGAGAATAGCGGGTTCATGCTCCCGCATCCACAGCAGCCGGAGCGCCGTGTTGAACGTCCAAATCTGATTTCCGCCCCGCGCGAATTGCTCGTCCGCCCCGATATGCTCGATCCACCAGGCCTGTTGCGGCACCGTCCTCGGACAATGCCAGCTGATGAAGGGATAGAGCCACTTCCCGGACGTGTCGATGGGCACGCCATCCATGCCCATGCCGGTCACCGCCACGCCCAGAATCTCTCCGCCGCCCGCAGCTTCCACCACGGCGCGGACCGATTGGGCGATGCCCAGCCAGATTTGCCCGGGCTGCCACACGGCCCACTCCGGATGTGCCGGATCAGGATGGAAACACTCGGTCGGCACATCCCGCTTCGCAACCACTCGGCCGTCGGTCCCGAACAGCACCGCCTTGAGGTTGGTCGAACCAATATCGATGCCCAGCAATAAACTCATAACCCTCCCCCTCTCCTTTCATCCACGTTCGCTTGCTCTCATCCGTCAGCGATTAAGAAAACGCCTCTCCCGCGCCCGACGCGTCAAAGTCGAGCTTGATCGGGTACCGACCATACGCCTGAAGGGTGCTCAGCATAGCCAAATAGTTCAGCGGCTCAACCGACGAGTGAATGCTGTTGCTGGAGGACAGGATCAAGCCGCCGCCTTCAGCCGCCGCCTGAATCACGCCCAGCGTCTCACGCACCACCTCCTCGGCTGTGCCGTTCACCAGCGTCGTCGCGCAGTTCACATTCCCTTTCAGCGCAATGCCCGAGCCATACGTCCGCTTCATAAACGCCATGTCCATGCCGCCCAACGGATCGATCGGATCCAGACAGTCGAAGCCGGCATCGAGAATCATGTCCAGCAGCGGCATGATGTTGCCATCGGAGTGCTTGATCACGGGCAGCCCGTGGTCGTGGAACCCCTTGCTGACACGCTTCAGTCCCGGATACAGCAGCTCCCTGAAGGTGTCAGGCGACATGAACGGCGCCTGCCCGGAGGAGTAATCGTCGCCGGTGAACACGAAGTCCGCGCCGCACCGCGCGGCTTCGCCCGCCAATCGGATGTTGAGATCTACCGACATTTCCACCAGTTTCGCGACCAGCTCCGGTTCGATGCAAAACGCCATCATCAGTTCTTGGAAGCCCATCAGATTGCGCGGGATCGACAGCACGTCATTCAGATGCACGCCGATCGCATAGTTGCCCTTGTACCGTGCGACCAGCTTCTTCAGACTGTCGAAGCGGCCAGGCGCACAGGCGTCCGGAACCTGATAGTTTTCAAAGTCCTCCATCGTCTGAATCACCGCCTGCACCACCGTGGAGTGCTGCTCCTCGCCCTTTTCGACCACGACACCCCACTCGTTTTTAAAGCGATTGGGCGCGATCTGAACGGTCTTGAAATCCGGTGCCGTCAGCATGGCATCCAAGCC
>CAZXVN010000670.1:0-5434 GCA_964643945.1 uncultured Lentisphaeraceae bacterium
GCTCTGAACACTCTTTCCCTACACGACGCTCTTCCGATCTAAATCGCGAAGGTCCGGCGCCTGCGAGGTTTCCACATGGCAATGAAGCAGCTCGTCGTCGCTCTGACCCTGGAAGAGCATCCGCCCTGTGACCATGTGGTACATCGTGGCCCCCAACTCATAGATGTCTGAACGGCAATCGAGCCTCTCGCTGCCATACACCTGCTCCGGCGACATATAGGCAGGCGTACCCAGAATTAAGTCGGCGTCCCCCTGATTGTTACTTTTGACCAAGGTGACCGAACGGCAAAGTCCGAGATCGGTGACCTTCAGCGTGCCGTCGGAATCGACCATGATGTTGTCGGGCTTGATGTCGCAGTGGACCAGTTGATAATGCGACCAGGCGTAATCCATCGCAACCGCCACACCCTCGGCGATAATCAGCGTATCCTCCACGCTGATGTGCCCTTTGCGGCGCAGCAAATCGCCCATGGTATAGCCGTCGACCAGTTCCATCACGAAATAATAGACGCCGTTGGAGAAGTTCGCATCGTAAACCTGCACAATCCCCGGATGCTTCAGTTGCGCCGCAGACCGCGCCTCCATGCGGAAACGCTGGATGTCCTCGGGATCCGTCGCAAAGGAAGGAGACAGGATCTTAATGGCCACGAAACGGTCTAACGAAATCTGCCGGGCTTTCCAGACAGACGCCATACCGCCACGTCCGAGTAGCCCCAGCACTTCGAAATTAGGCAACATAAACGTAGGAAGCTCATTCATCTCGCCTGCGCCCCTTCCCCCCGGCACGTCGTGCACAACATCATGGTTTCACCTTTACATTCCGAACAGGGGGCGCCTTTCACCGCGCCCGTCCCTTTACACTTTGAGCAGAGCATCAGACCGCTTCCCGTACAACGTGAGCACCGCGGTGCCGACCCGCTGCCATCACACTTCTTACAGGCCACACTCGCACGCCCCTGACACATCTCGCAGGGAATCTCCCCCAACCCCTCGCACCGCGGGCATTTCTTAGGCAAATCCTCGTTCAACCGTTTGGCCTGGCGCCCGGTTTTCGGCTGCGCCTCTTTGAACACCCCGTTTGAACACCCCGGATAGGTACATTTCATCCAGCCCGAACCCCGGCACACCGTACACGGCTGGCGTGCCACAAGCTGACACGTCTCGCACGGCATCGGCATGCCCGTCATCACCAGCGCCCGTTCACGATTGTTTAGCTTTTTTTCCAGCGCCGCAGGCACCAGGGCACGTCCAACCTTGACATCGCCCTTCAGCATCTGCCGCCGCTCGAAATCCTGCCGCCCCTGCAGGATCGCCATCTTCACTTTGCTCACGTCGGCGAATCCGGCAAAACTGCCGACGCCCTTGCAGACCGAACACGCCACACCCGACACGGCCTTGATGCCCTGCGACTCGTCCACCTTGCTCAGATCGAGCTGATACTTGCCCGACCCGTTACACTTCTTGCACATCACCTGCCCGCGCTGCATGGCCTGCATGACGCGCTCGCGCCCGCCCAGAATCGACTCTCCGACACTCGCCGGAAATTTCCCGGGCGGCACCAGTCGCATCAGCGCCAGCGCGTTCTGATAATAACTAAGCGCCCCCCCGGGCTGCTCCATCTCAAGCTCTCGCGCCTGACGGACATTCGCCACCACCACGTCGTATGCGCCCCGCCCCACTTCCGCATCCCGATCGATCACCGGAGCCGCAGGCTTCTCCGCCGCTTCGTTACCCGATTGCGGCTTGGGCAAGGTCGCGGAACAGTGCGCACAGACCGTCTCTCCCGACTTGGCCTCGCGCCCGCAGGCCTTGCAAACGATCAGCCCTTGTGCCCAGAGCACCGCAGCCGCCGCAAGGGACAAGCCCATCGTCACCATCCACCGTGTGTTCATGTCTGCAGCTCCTTTTCTGTCACCGCCTCATCCAGTTCCTGCTTCTTGTATTCACGCAGCTTCCGATGCAACGTCCGCCGACTGATCCCTAGCTCGTCGGCCGCACGCGTGCGGTTGTCGCCGTTTTTCTCCAAGACCGCCATGATCTTGCGACGCTCGGTGTCCGCCAGCGAACCGGTCATCAGCATCGGGCTGCGGAGGCTGACCCCGGCGTGGCCTTTGACCGCCTCGCGAATGTTGGGGGGCACGTCGCGCGCCGAAAGCCGTTCTGTCCGAGCCAGCACCACCATCTTCTCGATCGTGTTGCGAAGCTCACGCACATTGCCCGGCCACGCGTATGCGGTCAACAGGTTGACCGCATCCGACGTCAACCCTTCGATCCGCTTGTTGTTTTTCGCACCGTATTCTTTCAGAAACCGATCAGCCAGCAGCGGGATATCGCCGATACGCTCCGCCAACGGCGGCAAGAGTATGTCAACCACATTGAGGCGGAAGAAAAGATCCTCGCGGAATTTGCCTTGCTCCACATACGCCCTCAAGTCGCGGTTCGTGGCAGCTATCACGCGGATATCGGTCTTGATCGTCTCCTCGCCGCCCACGCGTTCGAAGGCGTACTCTTCCAGCACGCGCAGCAACTTCACTTGAATCAACGGGTCAATCTCCGAGACCTCGTCGAGAAAGAGCGTGCCGCCGTCCGCCATTTCGAAGCGGCCCTTGCGCTGCACGATGGCCCCTGTGAAAGAACCCTTCTCGTGGCCGAACAGTTCGCTCTCTAACAGCGTCGACGAGAGTGCCGCGCAATGCACGGCCACAAACGGCCCTTTCGCCCGCGTGCTCAAGCGGTGGATCGCCTGCGCCACCAGTTCCTTGCCCGTGCCGCTCGGCCCTTGAATCAGCACCGACGCCTGCGTGGGCGCCGTCTGCTGAATGATCTCGTACACCTGCTTCATGACCGGTGATTCGCCAATGATGTTCTCCATGCCGAACTTCTCGTTGAGCTGACTCTCGAGCGTCTCGATCTTTTTTTCGAGATCGCGCGACTTGAGCGCCCGCGCCACCAGCATGTCGAGGTGGTCGAGATTGATCGGTTTGGTCAGGAAATCGTATGCGCCCTGCTTCATCGCCTCCACAGCGGTCTCTACTGAGCCATACGCCGTCAGCAGAATGCAGACCGTTTGGGAATGCTGCGCGTTCACGCGCCGCAGCAACCCCAGGCCGTCCGTTCCCGGCATCCGCAAATCCGAAAGCATCACGTCCACAGCTGGCTCCACCGCAAGGATCGCCAGCGCAGCATCGGCGCTCTCCGCGGTCTTCACGGCATAGTTCTTCTGCAACGCGCGCTGCAAGCCGTCACGCGTGTTCTTATCGTCATCCACAATCAAAATGACCGGTTTGTCTGACATGTCTCACGTCCCTGTGTTGAGCATCCGCACCCGACGCTCAGAACGCGGCAGACGGATCTTGAAACAGGTCCCCTCCTCCAGCTTGCTCGTCACCTCGATCTCGCCGCCATGTTCTTCAATAATCCGCTGCACAATCATCAGCCCCAGACCGCTACCCTTCGCCTTGGTGGTGTGGTAAGGCTCAAAAACACGGCTCAGCTCGTCTGCTGCGATACCCTGGCCCGTATCGATGAACGAAAGATCCACGTACGCATCGCCCACCCCGAACACCACTTTTAACGCGCCGCCATCCGGCATCGCCTCCAGCGCGTTCTTGATCAGGTTGAAGAACACCTGCTTGATCTGCGACCGGTCGAGATGCACCGAGGGCACCTCCTCCGGAATGTCCACCGACACCGCGATGCGCCGGTTCTCAAACTCGGTCTTCAGCAGCTTCAGCGTTTCCTGCAACACGTCGGTCAGCCGCTCTGGAAGGAGCACCGGCCGGGTGGGTCGGATCGCACGCAGGAACTGCGTGATGATCGTGTCCAGCCGTTCGACTTCCGTGCGTGCCACACCCACCAAATCCTCGAGCGGCTCGCGCGTGCCAGCGGGCAACCCGCTCAGTTCCCGCGCCAAAAGGTGTAAGTGGATGTTCAGCGCATTCAGCGGATTGCCGATCTCATGCGCCACGCCGGCAGCCAGCAGCTTCACCGCATTGGAGCGCTCACTCTCCAGCGCGGAGGCCTCCTGCTTGCGGTCGCGCGTCACGTCACGCAGGATCACCAACACGCCCTTCTCCACCAGTCCCTGCTCGTCCAACGGCGCGGCGTACACGCTGATGAAGCGGTGTTCGGGATAGGAGATCTCAATCTCGCGCGTCACCATGCGCGCCCAGCCGCTGTCTGTCGCTGGCACGTCCAGCAGATGCTCCCAATCCCACTCGCGCAGAAACCGCAAGATCGAACGGCCCTTGGTCCGCGCGAAATCGAACCCCGCTAGTTTCTCGGCCGCGCGGTTCGCATAGAGCAGCCGCCCCTCGTTATCGATGACCAGCACACCCTCCTGAATCGTCTGAAAAATAGTCTCGAGAAAACCGCGCTCCTGCACCAGCCGCAACATCTGCGCCTGAAGTCTTTCGGGGCCGAGCTTGTCGATGCGTGCCACCAATCTGTCAAAAAAACCGGACGGCATGTGGGTGTCTCACCTGTTCATTGTGTCAATTTGTCTCATATGATAAAGGGTTGGCCGGGATACGGCAAGTGCGAACACGGCAACCGCTTATGGGTCACTCAACGTTGGATGGAAGGCTTCGTCGAACAAGGCCACAGAAAACAGAGCCAGCATCAATCGTTTCGAGAATATCCGGCTTTCCAGCTGGCGGCGTGTTCTCGGGGAAAGCATCTCGGCTAACAACCGGGAGTCGAGGATCGTTGACGCAATCTTTTTATGATTGCTCGCAAGGAACCGGGTTGAGCGCCAACGCAGGCCCTGATTGTCACGTCGCTGGATGACCTCCGGGTCCATAATGTCGGCCATGGCATCCCGCGCGAACTGCTTGTTGAGCGGGCCGCCGAAACGCACGCGGTCCGAGACATTCGCATACTTGATCAGGCGCACGTCGAGCAAAGGCGCGACACTGCTGAGGTTCACCATTTCACACGCTTGATAGGATTGGTAGATGACGCTCTGGTTGAACCCCCAAAGCGTTGAAAAGAGTATCCGGTCAAAGACGGTTGGAGTGCGGACAGCTTCGTTTTCCACTGCACTGACAGCCTCGCCGGTCGCGGAAGAAAAGAGGCGACGGATTTTCGCCCTCTGAACGCTGCGCTTCCAACTCGAGAACTGAGGGATATGACGCACATAGTAAGCCGCGCACGCTCCCAGCAGGTCGGCCCGCGACAGGATCCGCCCCGTATGACAATACCGGAAGAGGCGTCTTAAGTCCGCCCATTGACCCTGCGACAAATACCAAGGAATCGCCACGGTCGATTGACAAACTAAGTGCGCCCCCCGGGGCGCGGGAAGGGCGCGGTTAGTCTGCCAAGGCGGGCGGGCTCGTTTAGTAGATCGGAAGAGCGTCGTGTAGGGAAAGAGTGTTCAGAGCCGTGTGACATCCCGGGGGGGCGGCGCTCAAATAAAAAAAAACAAAACATAGAA